>JBGSTM010000044.1:0-14244 GCA_041736495.1 Akkermansiaceae bacterium | reverse complement strand
CCGGGTTTTTCTCGTCGCAAAGCGTGTGACCGGTCTGGACGTTTTTGAGGCCGACGATGGCGACAATGTCACCGGCTTGCGCGGAGTCGATTTCCTTGCGGTCGTCGGCGTGCATTTCCACCATGCGGCTGATGCGCTCGGTCTTGCCGGTGAAGGAGTTGAGCACGGTGTCGCCCTTCTTGATGGTGCCCGAATAGATGCGGGTGAAGGTGAGTGCGCCGAACTTGTCGTCCATGATCTTGAAAGCGAGGCCGCGGAACGGGGCTTTCGGATCGATGATGGCGAACTTGCCGGTTTCGTTGCCCTCGGCGTCCACTTCGGGGAGTGGTTTGACGTCGGTCGGGGAAGGAAGGTAATCGACGACGGCGTCGAGCACGAGCTGGAGGCCCTTGTTTTTGAAAGAGGAACCGCAGTAGGTCGGGAAGAACACGAGGTCGATGGTGCCCTTGCGGATGCACTTCTTGACTTGCTCGATCGTTGGCTCGGTGCCGTCGAGGTAGGCTTCCATGATTTCATCGTCCTGTTCGACGGCGGTCTCGATGAGTTGGGCGCGGTATTCCTTGGCCTTGTCCACCATGTCGGCGGGGATTTCCTCGATCTTGAAATTTTCCGGCTGGCCGGACTCGTCCCAGATGTGGGCCTTCATCGTGAGCAGATCGACGACGCCTACGAAGTCGCTTTCCGTGCCGATCGGCAGAACCATGACAAGCGGGTGCGCGCCGAGGATCTTCTTCACCTGGGCGACGACGCGGTAGAAATCCGCACCGATGCGGTCGAGCTTATTGACGTAAATGACGCGGGCGACTTCCGAGTCGTTGGCGTAGCGCCAGTTCGTTTCCGATTGAGGCTCAACGCCGCCGGAACCGCAGAACACGCCGACGCCGCCGTCGAGAACCTTGAGCGAACGGTAAACTTCGATGGTGAAGTCCACGTGGCCTGGGGTGTCGATGACATTGAATTGGTGATCCTTCCAGAAGCAGGTGGTGGCGGCGGATTGAATGGTGATGCCGCGCTCGGCTTCCTGTTCCATGAAGTCCATCGTGGATGCGCCATCGTGAACTTCTCCGATTTTGTGGATCTTGCCGGTGAGCTTGAGAATACGTTCGGTGGTGGTCGTTTTGCCCGCATCAACGTGGGCGAAAATGCCGATGTTGCGGTATTTGCTGAGGTCCTTCATAATCGGATGGTTGCTTCTGGTTGGCGGCCGAGGGTTTCGCGCCGGGGGCAGATTCCTAGTCGCGGATCGAACTTTGGCAATCCTAGAGTCGGTCGGGTGGGAATTTTCGTCCGGGCCGGGGAATCCACGTCAACGCGATATCCTGATATGGCAAGAGATGGGATATTTCTTCTTCTGTCACCGCGAGCCACCCTTCCCCCCGAGGAGCGGACAGCGACAGAAACCACCCCCTCCCGGAGTGGAAGCACGACACGGTTCGGAAAGGCCGATAAAATTCGAATTCCCCCCCACTTCGATTTTCGTCGGCTTCTTTTTTGTCTGCGTGGGAGATGATCCGATGTGACACAGGCATTCCTGCCTGTTCTTGGAGGTGCTGAGGCTTGTGAAAGAACAGGCAGGAATGCCTGTGTCATGTTACTTGATCCCGTGCTCCTGCTTGAAGGCCTCCCCACCGACGGGATCATCCTTGGACCAGTTCATGTGAATGGTTTTAAGAGTTTCATCGCGATCTTTGCCGGGCGGCAGGGTCATGATCCACTGTATGGCGGTTTCGGGATCGTGCTGAAAAATGGTCTGCGCATAGCCACGGATCGCGGCGTATTTGACACGTCCTTCGGAAGCGGAAGCCAGCCATTTTCCGGCGGCCTCGTAATCCTGTCCGGTCCAATTTCCGATGACATTCATGATGTGACCGTCGCCCTTGCCCGGTGGAAAGGCACGGCCAATCCACTCGATCCATCTGTCGGGCTCGTCGAGGAAGTTGTTACCCAATCCTTGAGCGAGGCTATTGAGTTCCCTCGGGTTCAGTTTGGCATTTTCGATCCATTTGTTGGCAGCCTCGAAACTTTGCTTGCTGAGTTCCTGTGCAAAATACGCGAGATTGCCATCCGCCGCCCGGGTGAGTTCCTTGTTGTTGCGATTGGCTTCCCTAAATTCCCGGATAGCGGCGAGTGTGACGGACATTTCCTCATCCGTCTTTGCGGCGATCACGATTGCATTCATCGCGTTGTGGGCATTTGAGAAGTCCAGTTCCAATCCCGCGATGAGTGAGAGAGCCATGCGCGGATCTTTTTCCGCGGCTCCACGAACAACGGCCAGAGACCCCAATGACAGGGCTTCGGGATACTCGGCGGCG
Organism: Akkermansiaceae bacterium; assembly: GCA_041736495.1. GTDB lineage: Bacteria > Verrucomicrobiota > Verrucomicrobiia > Verrucomicrobiales > Akkermansiaceae > Luteolibacter. Next base: position 11,932 of record JBGSTM010000044.1, on the reverse strand, counting down.
TTTTTCCTGATCCACTTCAAAGCGGAGAGGGGATCTTCCTTCGCCCAGCTTCCCAAGGCACCGGCCACGAAGTATTCGGAATCGTCGACCAATCTGAGGACGGAGGAATGTTTTGTGAAATACGCCAGTGCGCCTGTCGGATCCTTCCGCGCCAAACGCTCGAGCAAGGATAGCGCGTGCTTCGCTTGTCTTTTTTCTCCGTGATTCATTGTTGCTAACACATCCATCGTGAAAATACCCAACTGTGACTGATCGAGCGCCGAGACCCGGCGTTGAATCGCGTCATAGCGTTGCTTCGCCGCCTCATCCATCACGGTTGCTGCGTGCCATTCCTTGGCCTGCGTGGCATACTCGACGGCAAGTTGTTTTGCTTCGGCCTCACGGTCGCCGCGCTCCACTTTCTTGGTTCGTGCCGAAGGATCGCCGTTGCCAGCGACCCCGAGCTGCTGCGCCTCGCCGACGAGTTGGCCCTCTTCCGCGCGTGCCGCGGCATACCGCCCGTCAATCTGCCAACCGATTACGGCGGCGATTGCCAGAATGATGGCCGTAATGAAGATTTGGATTTTCATCTGTGGGAATGTCATTCGAAGCGTTTCAGGATTTCCGCGCGGCGGTTTTCATCGGAGATTTTTCCGGCGAGTTCGCGGCCCCGTTTTTTGTCGGATTTTTCAAACCTCGTGCATTCCAGGAAGGTCGCGAGGACCGCAGCGCTGCCGGATGACTCAAGAACTTCAACCGCAAGTTCGGAAGCCTGGGGAAACAGCATCGGGCCTCTCCGCGTTTTCACCGCTTGTGCCAGCGATCTTCCCGTCACGACGTCCACCGCCTCCGGCGAAATTTCCGCGAATTGCCCGCGCATGGATTCGATGTCGGCCAGCGTGACCTTCTGCTTGTTGGAGAGACCCCGGATGATGTCTCCCGAAAATTCCTCAAGACATGAAATCCTCTCGGCGGGCGTTGCCTCGATTTTTTCCAGGTAGTCTTTGAGCTGTGGAAATCCATCCTCAGGCTTCCGTGGACGCCCGTCCAAAAGAATCGACGATTGGAGATCAGGCGGCAATTGGCTGCGGACCAAATTCGCAAAAGCCAGGTGCCCTCCTTCGGCCAAAGGCCTGTTGGGCATTGAAATCACCCCCGACCGTTGTTTTTCGGGAATCGCGCCCAGACGGCGGGCGGCGGCAGCGGGATCGGCAGGTAGCAGAATGCTCAACAATTGCGCTTCAAAATGGATCCGGAGTCTCGAAACGCGATTCTCGTCGAGTCGTTTGCTCTCGAGGGTCCCTGCGGCAATCTGCGAGTCGAGCCAGAGGGTGGCGTTGTGCGGATCCTTAATTGCCCAGAGTTCAAAGGCTTGGGAACGCGATAGGGTCGTGTTGACGTCATCATTCCGAAGTTCAGTGATGAAGTGTTTCAACACCCACTCGGGATCGATCGTCTGCAAATACATGACGACCATGGATTCGATTTCCGACCGGCGGTATTGGGTCACCTCAAGGGCGGCGATCTGATCGAGAGTGGTGATCATATCCTCCCGTGTCATGGATTCCAGCCGCGTCATGAAACGGGCGGTTTCCGGGCCATCCCTCTTTTCGGTGGCGAGTTTCTGCCAATCGATCGACCCGTCGTCTTTTGTCACCTTAACCGGCACTGAACTTTTGACCGTGCGGGCTTCGGCGATTTTATCACGCAGGAGCCCGTTCCTCGCCTCCGTGGCGGAGAGGGACTGATATTTTGTGCCTGTCCAAGCACCGGCCAGAATCAAGGCGACAATGGGTGGAATCATGGAAGTCGATTTCATGAGGGCGGCGGTGGTAGCGAGAAGGGCGGTCAAACTGAAAGTGCCCACGGTCCCTGTCGCGATGGCCTTGGTGGCTAGGATGGAAATAGGAATCGCCGCCTGCGCATCGGCGGAGAAGCCTGCCAGCATGGCGGCCCCAAGCGAGCCGCCTGTCTGAATGCCCCGACGGGCGAGTTTCCCCCGCAGGCGCTCGGTGGCGCGGTCGATGCGTTTTTGCGCGGCGTCGGTGGCGATGCCGAGGGTGGCGGCGATCTCGCGGATGGTTAGGGATCGATAGAAACGCAGCAGCAACGCCTCGCGGTCTTTGGCGGATAGAGCGGCGAGCGCTTCGTCGAGCACCGGCTGTATTTCCAGCCAGATGTCGTGGGAAGCGTGAGGCGGCTCGGTTTCCATGGCGGCTTGCAGGAGATTGCGTTTGCGGTTTTCGCGCTGGGATTTGCGGATCAGGTTCTTCGCCTGCATCATCGCGGTGGTGTGCAACCAGCCACCGAGAGACGCGCAGGAGGTGAGCGATTTTGCCTTTTGGGCGAGGGTGATGAAGGTGAGCTGGGAGGCCTCCGCCGCCATCGAATCATCACCACAGGTCCGCCGGGCGGTCGCATGAACGAGTCCGGCGTAGCGGGTGACGAGTGCATGAAATGCCGGTTCACGGTGCTGCCCCAGCCAGTCGGCAAGCAGTTCGGGATCGGATGGCGCAGATTTTTCCATGTTCAAAAAAGGAATGTCGCGTCAGCTGGCGGAGCGGACAAAAAAAATCGCGGAGGTGCCGGCTTTTACCAAAGTGGCGAATCCACGCCATCGCGTTATGTCGATGCGGCCGGAATTGGGATATTTCTTTTCCTGTCGCCGCGAGCAATCCTTCCCCCCGAGGAGCGGACAGCGACCAAAACCACTCCCCCCCGAGTAAAACCACGTCACGGTTTGGAAAGGCCGGCGAAAATCGAGTTCCCCCCCACTTCGATTTCCGCCGGCCTCTTTTTTGTCTCCGTGGACGCCAGGGCAGGTTCGCGACTCCGCCAGATTTTCGTTTTCCGGAGTTGTCGTTAGTCTGGAAAGACGTTTAGCCTCCGGCATGACTGACGAGTATGACGATACCACTCCGGCATGGATTGAGACCAGCGCCCTGACCGCGCCAGCGCTTCTGGGTGCCGCGGCGGGTTTGTTGCTCGGTGATTTGATGCACCGCGGAGCGCGGCGGGGTGTTGGAATCGCGCTGGGTGCCGTGGGCATCGCGGCGTTGCTGCCGTTCGTCGTCGGTGGCGTCACGGATCTGGTGACCGGCCCGCGCAGCAAGTTCGGGGTGCGCCGCAAGATCCAGCGCATCCGGGATGCGGGGATCGTGGCACCGAGCTACAACGACGTGGAGGAAGAGCTGCGCGAGCAGGGCCTGCTCTGAGCCGATGCGCATCGCGGTGACTGGAACCACCGGTCGGGTGGGGGCTGCGCTGGCACGGCAATTTTCCGCCAGCCACGAAGTCGTTTCCCTGCCCCGCCGCGTTTTCGATCTGGCGGATGCCGGGGCGCTGAAATCAGCACTCGCCCGCTTGGAATGCGACGTTTTTATTAATCCGGCGGGCGACACCTCGCTGGAAAACTGCGAGGATAACCCGTCGCTGGCGATGCGGGTGAATGCCGAAGCTCCCGCGGAAATCGCCAGCTGGGCGGCGGATCGCGGAGTGCCGGTATTTCATTTCAGCACGGATTATGTGTTTGGTGGCGAGGTCGAGGGCCTGTGCGGCGAAATCGAGCCACCCTCTCCGGTGAATGTTTACGGCCGGAGCAAACTCGCCGGCGAACAAGCGGTGCTGGCCCATCCGGCCAACTGCGTGGTCCGTGTTTCCTGGGTTTTCGGTCCGGAGAAGGCGTCGTTCATCGATCAAATCTTCGACGCCGCGCTGGCGGGCAAGCCTCTCGCGGCCGTGGCGGACAAATTCTCGCTGCCCACTTTCACCGGAGATCTGGCGGAATGGATGGAGCGTCTGGTCGATCGCAAAGCCACCGGCATCATCCACACCTGCAACTCGGGCGATCCCATCACTTGGCACGACATGGCCGTGGCAGTCGTCGGAGAAATGGCTGCGTGCGGCATCCTTGCCGAGATCCCGGACATCCGGAAACAATCGCTCTCGGAAATTCCCTTTTTCCGCGCCGTGCGTCCCCGCTTCACCGCGATGGAAACCAGCAGGCTGACGGAAGTCCTGGGCCGTGCGCCGCGGCCGTGGCGTGAAGCGCTGGCAGAACACGTCCTCAACCGTGGTTCACTTCTCTAGCGGAAAGCGAACCCGTGCGAACACCGGAAAATGATCGGACACCACCGGTTGGTCGTCCGTGACGATTGCCGCCTCCACGATCTCGGCCCCGCGGCTCACCAGGATGTGATCCACCTTGAGCGTCCCCTCGCGACTTCCGCCCCAGAGGTGCAGTGTCCGCCGGTTTTTCTCGCCGGAGTGCAATGCCTGATAGGTGTCCATCAGGCCGCTCGCCCAGGCCCGCTCCCCGCCGGCGATCCGGGTGGGGCGGCCGGTCAGATAGATCAGGCCGGGGTTGGTTTCGTTCGAATTGAAATCACCGATCACCGCGACTGGCTCATCGGGGTGTTTCCGAGAATCGATCCGTGCGGCCATCAACAGGGACGCCCGCTCCCGCGACGGCTGGTTCCGGTGATCCCAGTGGGTGTTATAAAGATAGAATCCGCGTCCCGTCGCGAGGTCGAAAAGGCGCACCCATGCCGCCACCCGCGGGATTTCATTTCCCCAGTTCCGCGAACCCGGGACTTCGGGAGTGTCGGAGAGCCAGAACGTCCCGCAATCCGACGGATCCGCCCGGAAGCGGTCTTTCCGATAGAAAATCCCCGAATATTCCCCGGCGCGCAAGCCGTCGTCCCGGCCCACGCCGAAAAACTCATAGTCCGGCAGCGAGGCCCACAAATCCGCCACTTGCCCATGTTCGGCTTCCTGCACGCCGATGCAGTCCGGCGCCAGCCTGCGGATCATCCGCACCGCTGCCGGAATCCGGTTCCTCCAGGCGCGCGCGTCACGGTCATTCGGGGATTCGTAGCGCACGTTGAAGGTCATCAGCCGCAGCTCCACGGCTCCATCCTCCCTGACAGGAACCGCCTTGGGCGTGGCGGTGACGTGTTCCCGGCGACAGCTCGTCCCGGCTAACAGAGGCAACAGACACAGCGATAGAAAACGCAGCCTCATCGTCAGATGACCGGCCTGACCGGCACGCCCCGCGCGGCGAAATGGCGTTTCGCCTCACCGACGGTGTGCATGCCGAAGTGAAAAATACTGGCTGCCAGCACCGCGTCCGCCTTGCCCTCGTCGAGCACGTCCACCATGTGGTCGAGATTTCCCGCGCCGCCGCTGGCGATGACCGGAATCCCGATGGCGGAGGAAACCGCGGCGGTCAGCTCGATGTCGTAGCCCGCCTGCGTGCCGTCGGAATCCATGCTCGTTAGAAGAATCTCGCCCGCGCCGCGCCGCCAGACTTCCTTGGCCCACTCGACCGCATCGAGCCCGACCGGAGTGCGGCCGCCGTGGGTGTAAACGCCCCATTTCCCGGGCCCTTCGCGTTTCGCGTCGATCGCGACGACGATGCACTGGCTGCCGAACGCCCGGGCTCCTTCATCGACGAGACCCGGGTTGGTGACCGCCGAGGTGTTGATGCCGACCTTGTCCGCGCCGGCGAGCAGCATTTCCCGCATGTTTTCCACCGTGCGGATGCCGCCGCCCACGGTGAGCGGGATGAAACACTTTTCCGCCGTGCGCCGGACGACTTCAACCATCGTTTTGCGGTTGTCCGAGGACGCGGTGATGTCGAGGAAGACGAGTTCGTCCGCCTGTTGGAGATTGTAGGCGATCGCGCATTCGACCGGGTCGCCGGCGTCGATGAGATCGACGAAATTAACGCCTTTGACGACACGGCCGTCGGTCACATCGAGGCAGGGGATGATTCGTTTCGCGAGCACGGAGGAAACCATGGCCAGCCAACCCGGTGAGGCAAGTAAAACGCCGAGTTTGTCATTCCATCGAAGCCGGGCGCAGGTCATCGTTTGCCCGACTCATGATCACATCCCCGCTTTCCGATTTGCTCGCCAACTCCCGCGGCGTTCTTTTCGACATGGACGGCGTCCTCATCGACTCCGAACCCGTTCACGAAAAGGCCATCATCGCGCTTACCGCCGAACTCGGCGACGCTCTGGAAGACGAAGCGGTGCTTTACTCCTTCAAGGGCGCGCCGGAAAAGAACATGGCCGTCCGCCTGATGGAAATGTATCCTGAACAAACCTTCACCGAAGAGGAAATCATCCGGCGAAAAATCGATCTTTTCGCCGGCCTGTTCCATCAGGTCCGTCTGGTCGAAGGTGCGAAAGAATTCGTCGAACGAAGCCACGCCGCAGGCCGCAAACACGGGCTCACCACCTCCGCATCCCGCTCAACCCAGCGACTCGCGTTCGAGACTTTCGGCTTCGGGGAATTTTTCGACACCATCGTCACCGGGGAGGACATCACCCAAGGGAAACCCCACCCCGAACCCTATCGACTCACGGCGGAAAAACTCGGCCTTTCAACTTGCGACTGCCTGGTGATTGAAGACTCCATCAACGGCGTGCTGTCGGGGAAAGCAGCCGGTTGCCGCGTCATCGCCATCACCGGCACATTCCCGAAGGAAGCGCTGATGGTGGCCGGAGCCGATCATGTCATTGACTCCTTTTCCGAACTCGGCTGACCCAAACAAAACGCCCGGCTGCTCGGAAGCGGCCAGGCGTTTTGGTGAAATTCGGGAAATTTGACTGGATCAGTCGAGTTTCGGCTTCCCGACGCGACGAACGGCGCCGAAGCGTTTTTGGAACTTGTCGATGCGGCCCTCGGTGTCCACGAACTGCGCGAGTCCGGTGAAGAAGGGGTGCGAATCGGAAGTAATACCGATCGAGATGATGCTGTGTTCCACACCGTCGATGACTTCCTTCTTGTCGGAGGTCTTGGTCGAGCGGCTGATGAAGCGCTTGCCGGTGGTCATGTCAACGAAGACGACCGGATTGTATTTCGGATGAAGGTCCTTTTTCATGGGAATCGTGTTCCCGCCACGTTACCGACGCGGCGGGAGGCGGAGAGTGGCTAAAATCGCCAACCTGTCAAGAGGGCATCGCGGGAGAATTTCTAATATCACTCAAAAATTAGAAATTAATAGTTGCAAAATATTTTTCTCGGTTTGTTATAACCGCCCGTTTTTTGAGTCGCTTTTGTCACAGAAGGGTGTAGGTTCGCGGCGTTATGGCAATTACCACGAAACGTACCCGATTCTCACGTCGCCTACCAGACCATGTCACTGACGAGCTTTGTAATGTCCTTTCTGAAAAAAAGGTGTTCGGCTTCAACGATCTCTTTGAGCGCGTGTTCGCCAACCTCAAAGTCCGCAACGCGGTGAGCGGCGGCGAGGAAATGCTCCGCCTGCGCGCTTACGAGAAACTGCAAAATCTCGTGACCCGCGGCCTGGTTGAAAAACTCGGCAAGGAATACAAAGGCACTGCTCGTGTTCACGAGGCATCGAGCGCCTACGCTGCGGCCCAGGAGGCTGCCGCGCAGGAGGACGCCTGATCGGTTCTGATTTCCCTCAAACCCGTGTCCCGCAAGGGCACGGGTTTTTTTTCTCCCCATTTCCCGGATCCGTCCCTACACAGGTCGCGGCCACGCCGACGATTCCATGCCACAAGATTACCTTCCCGTCCTGTTTCAAGTGCTCATCGCGCTTGGTTTCGCTGTCACGACCCTCTCTCTCAGCGTGGTCTTCGGGCGCTCGGCGAAGCGCAATGCGACCAAGGACAGTGCCTACGAGTGCGGCATGCTGCCGATCGGCGAGGGTGCGCCGCGGTTCTCGGTGAAGTTCTATCTGGTAGCGATGTTGTTCGTGATTTTCGACATCGAGGTGGTGTTCATGTATCCGTGGGCCGTGCAGTTCCGGGATCTAGCCGCCCAAGGGCCGACCGCGCTGGTCAGCATGGCGGGCTTCGCCGGAATTTTGGTTTTCGCCTACGTTTACGCCCTGAAAAAGGGTGCTCTCAACTGGAAATCCTGACTCGCCCGAGGCTCACCGGTCATCGTGGCTGGCTGATGCATGGCGCGTGGGAAAGCCGCGGGGATTGGCATGAAACGGGCTTGATCCGCGGAGCGGCCCCGCACACTTTCCGCGTGTCTGGCCGAGGCTGACTCTCCGCAAAGCAATGGTATTCCCGATTCAACTCCCCGATGACGCCCCGTTCAATGCGGAGCAACGCGCCTGGCTCAATGATTTCCTCTCCAAAGCGCTCGCCCAGGGAAATCCAGCCGCCGCTCCGGGCGGTCCGTCCGTCCCAGTGACCGTGGTTTACGGCTCGCAGACCGGCACTGCCGAGGGCCTCGCCAAGAAGCTCGTGAAGACGCTGAAAAAAGGCAATTTCGAGCCGGAACTCCATGACATGGCCACCTACGACCGCTCACGGTTGGCCACCGAGCGGAATCTTCTCATCATCACCTCCACCTACGGCGACGGCGAACCGCCGGACTCCGCCGCGGAGCTTCACTCGTGGCTGATGAGCGACGCCGCCCCCCGGTTGGAGGGAGTTTCCTACTCGGTGTTAGCGCTAGGCGATACGAGTTACCCGGATTTTTGCAAATGCGGCATCGAGTTCGACACCCGCCTGTCCACGCTCGGGGCGAACCGGATTTTCTCACGGATCGATGTCGATGTGGACCCGGATGCTCCCTTCGCCGAGTGGTCCGCCGGAGTGCTTGCCACCTTGGCACCGGCCGGCGCGCACATCCCCGCCGCTGCCGCTGTCGCCGAGGTGGGTGAAACCGGCTATTCCAAGAGCAATCCCTTTCCCGCCCCGGTCGTTGAGAACCGCAATCTCAACGGACCCGGTGAAAAACAGACCCATCAGATCGCCCTGTCGCTCGATGGATCGGGACTCGAATACGAAGTCGGCGACGCGCTCGGCGTCTTCCCGCTCAACCCACCCGAGGTCGTCGACGAGATCATCGCGAACCTGCCCTTCAAGGCCGGCATCGTGCCGACTCCCGATGGCAGTGAGGTCTCCCTGCGCGACGCGCTCATCCGCTACTACGACATCGGCTCGCTCAACAAATCCATCATCCAGAAATGGCAGGCGAAAAGCGGCTCGCCCTTCCTCCGCTCGCTCGTCGCCGCGGACGACAAGAAGGCCTACGACGATTTCTGTTGGGGGCGCGACCTCATCGACCTCGTCATCGACCACCCCGCCGATTTCGCGGATGGCGAAGACTTCGTCTCCAACCTGAAAAAGCTCCAGCCGCGGCTTTACTCCATCGCTTCCAGCCCGCGGGCGCATCCTGGCGAGGTGCATCTTTGCGTGGGCATCGTCCGCTACCACACCTTCGGCCGCAGCCGCGGCGGGATCTGCTCCACCTTTCTATCCGACCGCGTCGGTCCGGAGGTGAAACCACGGGTCTTCGTCCACTCGAACAAAGCGTTCCGTCTGCCGCCTGACGGTGCCACCGACGTCATCATGGTCGGCCCCGGCACCGGCATCGCACCGTTCCGAGCCTTTCTGGAAGAACGCAAGGCGAGTGCGGCCGCGGGAAGGAACTGGCTGTTCTTCGGCAACCCCCATCGGGCGACGGACTATCTCTATCAGGATGAAATCGAGGCTTACCTCGCGGATGGCACGCTCGCGAAATTCGACGTCGCCTGGTCGCGCGACCAGAAGGAAAAACTCTATGTCCAGCACCTCATGCTCCAGCAAGGCGCGGAACTCTGGAGCTGGCTCAACGGCGGAGCCGCCTTCTACGTTTGCGGCGATGCTTCGCGCATGGCCAAGGACGTGGACCAGGCCCTCCTCAAGATCGCTGAAGAACATGGCAAGCTCGGCCCCGAGGAAGCCGCCGCCTTCATTTCGCAGCTCAAAAAGGAAAAGCGCTACCAGCGCGACGTTTACTGAGGCGCCGAGCCCGGGCTAACCGATTTTCTCTGCTAGAAACCGGAACAGCAGCGCGAGCGCCACCCGGGCCAGCGCCGGATTGTAGCGCACGCCCTCGTCCCGCAGAAACGCGTGCGCCGCGTTGAACTCGTGCCACTCGAAGTCCACTCCGGCATCTTCCAGCAGCGCATGGATCTTCCGCCGGCCCTCCACCGGCACATGCGGATCCTGCCGCCCGAAGACGAACAACAGCGAGGCGTCGGATTTTGTGAGTCGTACCAGCGTGTCGTCGCATTTTCCGGATCCGAGTGAATTCGTGTGCAGATCTGTCGGATAGAAAGCGCCCGTCGCGCCCACGTCCGGATGCAGGCCCGCGCGCAGTGCCAGGTGGCCGCCCAGGCAGACGCCGAAGCTGGCGATGCGGCCGGTGCAGGACTCGTGGCGTTGGAGGAATTTCACCGTCACGTCGGTGTCCTCGTCGTAGGAGGCGATTTCCTTCTCCGTCTTCAGCGCGTTCCCGCGGGCCGAGCCGTCCGCGTCGTAGGCGAGCACGGTGCCGGGAGGTTCGAACTCATGATAGACCTCGGGCACGGCGACCAGATAGCCCTCGCCTGCCAGAGCCGCGGCCATCCTCCGGATCGGTCCGGTGACCTGGAAAATCTCCGAGTAGAAGATGATTCCCGGGTATCTTCCACCACCGTCCGGGGTGAAAAGATGAACCCGCATCGTGCCGCGGGTGGTGGGGAGATCGACGAATGATTCCGAAAGCGTGGCCATGTCGGAGTCTCGGCATTCTGCCCGGCGGTTGACAAGCGTCCTTGCCAGAGGGTGGGGGATTGGCCCTAAAATCCGGGCATCATGGAGGACAACGAGGAAGCACAAAAGGCCGCCGCCAAAAGGCGGGCCTGCCGGCGGGCGCTTCATCCGGTGTTCGCGATGGTCGCCGTTTTCTGCCTCCTGGCGCTGGTGGGCTGGCTCGGGAAAATCACCGGCTGGCTGCACTGGTGCACGGTCGTGACGGGCATCGTTTTCTCCGTCGAGCGGAGCTTGAGTTTCTGGAGCCGGAGGCACGAGCGGCAGGACCGGCGGCGCTTGACCGTCCGCATCCTGCTGGCGGTGCTGGTGCTTTGCGGGTCGGTCCTGCTGCTGTTCCAGCCTTCCAGCGGCGGGCCGGTCGGGCCCCACCTTTTTGTGCTGATAGCGGTGATCATTTCGGGATTTTCACTGATGATTTCCCATCAGACCCGTTTCACGGCGCGCGCGTTCCATCCCGGGCTGGTTCTGATCGTATCGTTTTTCGGCATCATCGTCGGTGGCACGCTGTTGCTGAAAATGCCGTTGTGCACGGTGCCGGGGCAGACCTGTTCATGGCTCGACGCGGCGTTCACCAGCACCAGTGCGGTGTGCGTCACCGGGCTTGCCACGCAGAATACGGCCACGTTTTTCAGCTCCACGGGACAGGTGGTCATCCTCATGCTCATCCAGATCGGCGGACTCGGCATCATGACGCTGACATTTTTCGCGGCGGTCGTTCTGTTCCAGGGCCTCTCCCTGCACGACCGGCTCCTGCTAGGAAAGATGCTTCAGGAAAACCGCCTCGCCCGCGTGGGGGAGACGCTGCAGTTCATCGTCGCCATGACGTTCATTTCCGAGGGGATCGGCGCGGTCGTCCTGTTCTTCAGCCTGGACGGCATTCCGGATGGATCCAGCCGCCTGTTCCACTCGGTTTTCCACTCCGTCTCCGCTTTCTGCAACGCCGGTTTCTCCACGCTGCCGGACGGACTTGCCAGCGAGGTGCTGCACGCGAACCGGATCTGGCAGATCATGATCATGCTGCTTGTGGTGATCGGAGGCTTGGGCACGCTGGTGGTCGAGGATCTGTCGTCCTGGTCGGTGGCGAAGTTCAAGCGCTGGCGCCTGCAAGAGGGGCCTCACCTGCGGCTGCGGGTGCATACGCGGCTGGTGCTGGTGGTCACGGCATTTCTGATCGTCCTCGGTGCGGGCGTGATCTTCGGCACCGAGTTCCTGATCGGAAACGGACCTGATAGTGGTGGCCGGGTTCTAACCGCGGTTTTCCACTCGGTCACCGCGAGGACCGCGGGTTTCAACACGGTGCCCATGTCCCAGATCAGCGTTTACACCGCGCAGGTGCTCATCGTGCTCATGATCATCGGCGGCTCGCCGGGTGGCACCGCCGG
>JBGSTM010000086.1:0-10163 GCA_041736495.1 Akkermansiaceae bacterium | reverse complement strand
TTCTACGGCCTCGGTGCCGGCCAGGATCCGACCGCCTCCTCCGTCGTCGCGGACCTCGTCGAAGCCGCCCGCTCGCTCGGCCCCGCCGCCGGCCACCGCGGGTTCCTCCCCTACCGGGAAAGCGGGAAAATTCTCCCGGTCGGCGAGACCTCCACGGCGTATTACGTCCGTTTCGACGTCACCGACCGCCCCGGAGTCATCGCGGAAATCGCCACCGTGCTGGCCGAGCACCGCATCGGCATTTCCGGAACGCACTCCCCGGTGAACCCCGCGAATCCGGACGCCGCCTTCGTGGACATGGTGTTCCTACTGCACAGCTGCCCCTTCGGAAAACTCCAGACCGCGCTGGCCGAAATCGAAGCGCTCGACTGCATCAACAGCGCGCCGGTGGTGTTCCGGATCGAGAGCCTCGGGTGACGTGACACAGGCATTCCTGCCTGTTCTTCACTCCCTCCGCCAGCGTTGTCTGAGAGATCGCACCCACGCTCGGAAAAGCTCGTACCCGGCATGCCACAAAACGCGAGCTTGTCCACCTCGGCACCTCAACCTACTTTGCCCGGATGAAGACCTTGCTCATCGCCACCGCCGCCCTCGTTTCCTCCCTCGCCACCATGACCGCCGCCGACGCCCCCTACCGCCACATCGTTCTTTTCAAATTCAAGCCGGACGCGCCCGCCGCCGAAGTGGAGAAGGTGGAAAAATCCTTCGTCGCGCTCAAGAAAAGCATCGACCAGATCGAGGAACTGGAGTGGGGCACCAACGTCAGCCCGGAAGGCAAAGCGGATGGATTCACCCATTGTTTCTTCGTCACCTTCAAGTCGAAGGCGGATCTCGAAGCCTATCTGCCGCACCCCGAGCACAAGAAGTTCGGCGCCGGGCTCAAGGGTCTCATCGACAAGGTTCTCGTGTTCGACTACGTGGCAAAGAGCGCCGAGTAAAACTGAGGAGGCGCTGGAAATTTTTTAATTTCGTCGATCATCTTGGCACGGCTGTTGCTTTATTCTGTTTGTCGCGACACTCCAGGCGGTCCGACTGAGATGCTCCAAGGTTAATGGGTTTTCCTAGGGGATGATCAGTCGGGCCGCTTCTTTTTTGGCCACGCCCTCGATCACGTTCAGCGGGCCGGGCCGAGGAACGAACGCTCGACATCGTCGTTTGGATCCGATGACACCGGATGGTCGCGCCACAGCCAGCGCATGATTTCCGGGAAAATCGCGCCGCCTTGTTTCTGTCCGTGGTTGCCGATGCCCCAGGTGTAGTTCAGGTCGTAGTCTTTTTTCTCCAGCGCGTCCTTGAGCCGTACGTTTTGATAGAACCAGTCCATCTTCAGGTTGTCCGGGCGGCGGTTGTCGTTGCGTCCGTCCTGCATGAAGATGCGGATGGGGCGCTTCGGGCTCTTTTCCACCAGCTCCGGCCAGACGTGCCCGCCGCGGATGTCGGTGAAGCTGCCGACGAAGCTGACGACCTTGCGGAAATCATTCGAGCGGAACCACGCCACCGAAAACGCCGCGCATCCGCCTGAGCTCGATCCCATGATGGCGTGCTGTTCCGGATCCGGTGAGATGTTATATTCCTTTTTCAATGCGGGCATCAGCTCGTCCACGATCACCCGCGCGTAGTTTTCGTTAGGCGGGTTGTATTCGTTGGCGCGGTTCGTTGTCTTGTCGCCCCAGTCGCGCGGGTTCGGCTCCGGCTGGTCCGGCCGCCGGCCCGGGTTGATGAACACTCCTAACATCACCGGGATCTCGCGTCGATAGATCAGATTGTCCAGCACCCGGTGAGCCTGCACATCCCCGGGCTCCGCCATGATCGCCTGGCCGTCGTTGAAGACCATCAGTGCCGCCGGTTTCGTGGCGTCGTACTGTGCCGGGACATAGACCCAGTAGGTGTGCTGCGTGCCGGGGAAGACCTTGCTGGGAAGCACCTTCGCTTCGGAAAATTTCCCCTGCGGCACACCGTCCTGAGGTTTCGAGTCAGAACCGAGTTTGTAAAACTGGTCGTTGGCCTTCTCCGCGGCGGGTCGCGGTGGCCGGGTGGAGGCGGGAGGCGCGGGCTGGGCAAGAGCCGAAGCGGTGAGCAGGCAGAGCAGGGGAATGGATTTGTTCATGGCGGAGCGTACGCATAGAACCGCTGTTCCTGCCATCATCTTGCATCGAAATTCCATCAGGAAATCCAATCTGGCGTTTCCTGTTCCCTGCGACGGGAATCCCAATGGAACGGTCATTCATCTGATAGGCAAGCAACTGCTAACCCGAACGGGTAATTGAGAGCCAACTTCCAGGATCATAGCCTCCGGCAGTCGTAGCCGCTGTTTCAGCCCCGCGAAACCCTAAAACCCCAACGTCATCCCATGAAACCCCGCGCATCGTATTTCGGCCGGCTCATCCTCCCCGCCGCCGCTATCATCTCCTTCTGCGGCCCATTGCCAGCTCTGTTAGCCGCGGACATCACCAAAGTCGACAACTCCGATAATTTGAGCTTGGGCACATCCTGGGCGCTCGGCACGACTCCTGGTGCAAGCGACATTGCACTCTGGAACAACACGGTGACCGGCGCGAATTCGACCCTGCTTGGAGCGAATGCGACTTGGTTAGGGATTCGCATCACCAATCCCGGCGGAACTGTGACGATCGGTGCTGGAAATACACTCACACTCGGAACGGGTGGCATCGATATGTCCGGTGCCTCCCAGGGTTTGAGCATCGCCACCCTCGCGAGTCTGAACGATACGGCTCAAAGTTGGAATGTGGGCAATCAGGCGCTCAACATGGCGTCCTTCACCCGCGCCACCGGCTCGACTGTCAATCTAATCACCAGTGGCGGAGGTTCCGTCAATATCGCCAGCGGAACGGCGAGTGCGGCTCTGGGAGGCTATGCCGTCCTGAACAGCAGCGATTACGCTGCGCTCGACGCTTCAAAGAACGTCGTGGCCGCCACCTATGTGAACTATGCCGCAGGTGGTAATCTCAGTAACACCTTCTCCGGTATTCTCAATATTACCGGGACGACCACAGGGGCGACCCAGGCGTGGCGCCAGAGTAACCCCCTTACTGTCGCCAGCGGCGTCCGTTTCGGGCAAAACAACACGCAGAATACGAAGTGGACCGTTGACACGTCCAGTGGGGGGCGTGTGCTCACTACCCCTGCAATTCTTGTCGGGTCTGCCGTTACTCAGAATATTGAGTTCAATGGCTCAGGTGGTGTCCGTGCGGGAGCGAATGCCGGTGAGCTTTTTATTCAGAATTTCGGCACCGGCAGTCTCATCTTCAACACCACGATTAACAACCCAACCAGTGGTTCTCATACGTTGACAAAGGCCGGCAGCGGCAAGGTGGTGATTGCATCTTCAAGTGGTTATAATGGGGTTACCCGAATCAACGAAGGGACCTTCCAGCTCGGAAACGGCGGCGCAGTCGGATCGGTGGGCAGCGCTTCGATTATCAACAGCGGCAACTTGGCATTCAACCGGACCGATATTTTTTCCGCTGGATATGCCATTTCCGGTAGCGGTTCAGTGACACAGTCCGGAAGCGGAACAGTCTCATTGACGGGCAGTAATACCTATACCGGAGCCACCAACTTCAACGAGGGAACGGTTTCGTTCAACCCTCTCTCCAACTTTGGAAACGGCACGGTCCTCAGCTTCAATGGTGGCGCATTGTCCTGGAACGCCGTCACTCCGGACATTTCCACGCGTACGGTGTCGATCGCGGCAGGCGGTGCGACTCTGAACACCAATGGCAACAATGTCACACTTGCCAACACCATCGGTAACAGTGGCGCGGGAGGCTTGACCAAAACCGGAGCTGGAACCCTGACCTTGAATGGTGCGAACTATGCGGGAACCACCACCGTGACTGGAGGCACTCTCGTTGCCAATGGCTCCATCGCGGGTGGTGCGGCAGTCAACATCGGCGCAACCCTTGGAGGGACAGGCACTATTTCCGGCATGATCACCGTGGGAACCGACGGCATCATCGCCCCGGGCAATGGCGTGGGAACCATTACCACCGGCGGACTTACCCTCGGCAGCGGTTCGATTCTCAACTTCGAGTTCAACAACACGCCTGCCAGCGACTACATCAACGTCACCCACTCCGGCGGTCTCACGATCAACGGCGGCGGATTCAACCTCTATGCCGAAGGGACCGTCAATGCATTCAGTAACGTTGGATCCTACAACTTGATCGGCTATTCCGGAGTCATCGGCGGAACAGGAACCGGCTCGCTTGCCGTTCTCAACCCGCAGGCTGGCAAAGTCTACGGATTTGGAGTGACGGAATCAAACGTCACGCTCGATATCACGGCGGCCGGAGTCATCTCCGACTGGGACGTGGATGCTGACGGCAGTTGGAATACCAGTGGAAACTGGACCAGCACCGTTCCTAACAGAGTCGGCGAAACCGCCAATTTCAGCAAGACGCTCACGGCTGTGCGGATGGTCACGCTCGACGGAGCGAAAACCGTGGGTGGATTGTCTTTCAACGGTGGTGTGAGTCCGCTTGGTTACACCATCGCCCAGGGAACATCCGGTGCTCTCGCATTGGATAATGGCATCAACCAGGTCAGTGTGATCGTCACTTCGGGTTCTAATATAATTGGTAGTGATGTTTCGATCGACTCTGCCGTCGCCGTGGCCTCGGTGAACACGGGCGCCTTTCTCACAATCTCCGGCTCGATCAGTGGTGTAGGTGGTTTGATGAAGTCCGGGGCCGGAACCCTCGATCTTACCAACGTCGCGAATGGGTACGATGGCTCCACCACTCTCGCTGGCGGAACACTGGGCTTCTCAGCCCTAGGCAGCTTGGGGGATGGCCATCTCTCCATCGATGGCGGCACCCTGCACTATCATGCCGGCAATACAGCTGATATCTCCGCGAAGATCGTTACTCTCATGTCCAACGGAGGAACGATCAACACCAATGGCAACGACGTGACTCTCGCCAACGCCATCGGAAACAGTGGCGTGGGTTCACTCACGAAGACCGGTTCCGGGACGCTCACGCTCGGCGGTTCCAACACCTACACCGGCGACACCATCGTCAACAGCGGCACGCTTGCTATCTCCGCAAATGACAACCTCGGCTCCTCCGCAACCGGCGCGAGTCTCACCCTCAATGGAGCCACGCTCAACAACACTTCCTCCGTCAGCCTCGATAACGCGGGAGCAAACGCCCGGAGCGTGACTGTCGGGGCGTCCGGAGCCACCTTCAAAACGGATGCCACACTCACTGTCCTGGGACAGGTCAACGGTTCCAGCAGCCTTACCAAGACCGGCTCAGGTATCCTCCAGCTGAATGGAAACAACAGCTCCACGCTTGCAGGTTCCATTACCCTTGCCCAAGGAGTGGTCGCTCTTGGCGGCGGCCTGGCCAACGGTATGAACGGCATTGGCACCGCCGCTATTGTTTTCCAAGGAGGCACCCTGAACCTCAATGGCTATGGCGAAGCCGACAATGGAACATCCTACGGCACCCTCGGCAACGCGATCAGCGTGGCCACCGGGCAAACCGGCACCCTCAACCTGCCCAAGCGCCTGACGGTGGGATCGACACTAACCGGTGCCGGAACTCTCGACATCGTCCTCGATGGCACTCGGAATGAGTTCCAAGGAAACTGGAGCGCGTTCACCGGCCAGATCAATCTTGCGGGTCCCGGTGAGTTTCGAATTGCCAACTTCCAAGCCAGCGTCTTCAACAATGCAAAACTAAATCTGGGTTCCGGAGTCCTCCTCCAACAGGTCTTCAATCCACCCAGCTCGGGGAACCTCACCACTGTCCAGAACATTGGTGAGCTCAGTGGTGCCGCAGGTTCCATCATCGGTGGCAGCCCGGTTGGCGGACGTTATGTTGAATGGTCCGTTGGCTCGCTCAATACCAATTCGACCTTCTCCGGAACGATCCGGAATGACACGGATGCGACCAACGGATTTGGCGAATCCAAGCTCACCAAGGTCGGCACCGGCACGCTTGCCCTTGAAAGTGCTTCCACCTACACCGGTGCCACGACTATCAACGGAGGGACACTTGTCATCAACGGCGATCATAGCGCGGCGACCGGGTTGTTGACGGTCGCTTCCAGCGCTACCAATGCCACGGCCGTTCGGCTCAAAGGCAGCGGCACGGTCGGTGGTAACACGAGCCTCGCCGCTGATCCGGACGCCGGTGGCGCACAAGTCGGCGGTATCCACTCGCCCGGCAACAGCGTGGGCAGGCAGACTTTTGATGCGACGGGAGCAGCCACCACCAATCTAACCTACAACTCCGGCTCGATCTTCGAGTGGGAGCTGGGAGCAACGCCGGCTGCTACCGACATCATAAAGGATGGCGGAGATCCCGATCTGGTAACGGGCTCCAACCGGGGAGTTGCCTATGACGCGGTCAATGTCAGCGGGACCTTGGGCGGCTCCGGGGCCATCTTCCGGGTCGTTCTCGACGGCATCCAGAATTTCTCCGAGTCATTCTGGACGGAACAACGCGAATGGACGGATATCTTCCGCGCAGCGGACCACATCAACGGCGAGGTGGAAACCGCGAGCTTGGACGTCGCCTCCATCTTTACGGGTGGCTTCCAATACTACAACTATAGCGGCATTGGAAGCACGCTTGCTGAACTATCAACACCGAGCGCCTACGGCAGCTTCAGCATCACCGGCTCCACCCTCACCTGGTCCGCCGTGCCCGAGCCGACCAGCGCCCTGGCCGGTTTGCTGATCGGTGCCGGTCTGCTGCGTCGCCGTCGCGCCTGATGTTGGAACTGTGGAATTTTTTGGAAAGTCATTTCATCAACCTTTGCTTGGACATGGTGGCAGCGCGCCGACGGAGGGGATTCGCCTCCTTCTCGATCTAGCAGGCTCGACGCCGTTGTTCTAGTTATAACTTTCCTCCCGCCCCACCCCCGACATCTCCATCACAGCCACAGGGCCGCGCGCATTGCCAGGCGGAGCGGCTCGGTCGGAGCCCGGGTTGAATTGGATTGAAACCTGTGGGTTTTGGCTCCCTTCTCGACAAAGCAAATTTCCTGCTCCATTTTCCACCAACGGTGCGTTTGATATCCTATATTTTCCTGTTGCTGATGCTGCGGGCCGGAGCGGCGGATCCCTCCGTCTCATCCGACGTGGTGGTGCGTGTCTGGCAGTCGCAGGACGGGTTGCCAAGCAACGTGGTGCGCTCGGTGGTGCAGAGCAGTGATGGATACCTCTGGGTTGCCACGGCGGAAGGAGTGGCCCGTTTCGACGGGTTCGAGTTCGAGGTGGTCGAGCAGGAGGGGGAGTTGCGCCGCCAGCGACTGGCGTTCTCGCGGTTGTTCGCGACGAGTGGCGGCCGGATCTGGGCCGCGACCTATCAGGGTGGACTTTTCCAGGTGCATGACGGAAGGCTCCGCAAGACGCTGCGGAATTTCAGCCGGCCGAACCAGCCCCAGGTATCCCAGTTGATCGAAGACGCCGAGGGTGCGCTTTTTTTCAAGCAGGGCGCGGACTACGGGCGGATTCACGGTGATGGCAGGGTGGAGCGGGTGACTCCATCGGAAAAGCTGCTCGCGGATTTCGAAGCGGATTTCAAAAAGCAGGTCGGAAACGGGCGTGTGTTAGAGCGCGGGAGCCAGGCATTCCTCGTCGACCGGGCCGGGAGTACCTGGAGGGCGGGAGTCGACGGCGGCCTCACCGTCGAGGCCGAGGGAGAGCCGGCGGCGGCGGTGGAGCTGCCCCAGCGTGGCCAGACCTTCGCGGTGAACGAGCTGCTCGAAGACAACGAGGGAAACGTCTGGGTGGCTTCTCCGATCAACGGACTGGTGCGGGTCAACCATGCGCGGGTGAACGTCCTCGTCACGAATGAAGGTCAGAACGAACTGGCCGTGTGGGCGCTGCTGCAGGACCGCCAGGGAATCTGGTGGATCGCGAACCGCCGGGGCGGGCTGACCCGCTGGACGCCGGAAGGTGCCACGGAGATCCATTTGTCGAGTTCCCGGTCCGTGGCTGCGATCTTCGAGGACCGGGACTCGCGGCTGTGGGTGGCGTCGGGCGGGGGGAGCGTGTTCCGGCTCATCGACGGCGAGCTGAAGCCGCAGTTTTCGAAAACGCAGGTGCCTTCCAAGGTGCGCGCCATTACGCAGGATTCGAGTGGGACCCTGTGGTTCGGCGGCAGCCAGGGACTTGCTTCGTATGCCGGTGAGGTCGTCCGGCGCTTCGGCAAGGAGGATGGCGTCGGCGATCTCGATCTAACGGTGCTGCAGCCCTTCCCCGGCGGCAAGGTCATCGCCGGCAGCTCGGCGGGCAAGATTTTGTTAGGAGATGCCGGTGGCTTCGTCACGATCGGCGAGCCATCCGCCCTCAAGAGCCAGTGGATCTCCGGCATTCTATCCATTTCCGCGAAGGAGACATGGGTGTCCACGCTGGGCGGCGGCCTCTACCTCTGGGACGGGGAAACATGGGTTTCATTTGATGCCAACGACGGACTCGCCGATTCGCGTCTGACTGGCATCATCGACGACGGGAAGGGCGGCATCTGGCTGGGTTCGCTGAGCGGCATCATCCATGTGAAGCGCAGGGACCTGCTGGCACGGGCGCGTGATCCGTATGCCGCCGTGCGCTGGCTCCGCCTGGACCATACCGACGGTCTGCCTTCGCGGGAATGCACCGGCGGCTATCAACCCGCCGCCTGGCGCGGCAAGGACGGCATGCTGTGGTTTCCGACCGGCAACGGCATCGCCCGGGTTCGCCCCGATCACGTGGAAATCAACAAGATCCCGCCGCCGGTCTATCTGCAGTCGGTCCGGGCCAACGGCGTGCGCCACACCGCCGTGACCGGCCCGGTCACCACCGATCCCGGGCGGGCGCGTCTCGAGTTCCGTTTTGTCGGGCTGAGCTACAGTGCGCCGGAAAAGACCACTTATCGGGCAAGGCTCGCGGGACTCGATGATTCGTGGCGGGAGCTGGGCAGCCAGCGCGTCGCCGCTTACGAAGCGGTGCCGCCCGGGAAATACACCTTCGAAGTCATGGCGGTGAACGGAGATGGAGTGCGCAGCCTGGCCCCCGCGCGGATCCAGGTGGCCATCGAGCCGCGGTTCTGGCAGACCGCGTGGTTTTACGCTTCGGTCGGCGTCCTCGTTCTATCCGTCACTGCCGGCATCGGCTGGGGTGCGGCCCGCCTGCGGATGAGGCGCCGCATCCAGTTGCTGAAGATCCGCAATGCGAGGGAAGGTGAGCGCTCCCGCATCGCCCGCGACCTGCACGACGATCTGGGTGCCAGCCTCACGGAAATCTCCATCCTTGCCGCACTTGCCGCCGAGGACGCCGACAAGAGCCCGCTGCAACCGTCGCTCGACCAGCTTTCCGTCAAGGCCAAGCACGTCGTCGGCAGTCTCGACGAGATCGTCTGGGCGGTGAATCCGCGCGAGGACACGCTGCGCTCGCTCGTCGATTACATCGCCGCTTTTGCCCGCGAGTTCTTGGACATCGCGAGGATTCCACTGCGTCTCGAGGTCACCCGCGGGATCCCCGACCATCCGCTACCCACCTCGCAGCGACACGGCGTTTTCCTCGCAGTCCGCGAGGCGCTCAACAACATCGTCAAGCACTCCGCGGCCGACGAAGTGAGGCTCGGGATTTCCGTCGCGGACAATCTGATGGAAATCCACATCGAGGACAACGGCCGCGGCTTCGAGATCGACTACGCCGCCGGTGGTCACGGACTTGGAAATCTCAAACAGCGCATGCAGGATGCCGGCGGCGATTGTGTCATCGAGTCCCACCGCAACCAGGGGACCGTCGTTTTGTTGACTCTTCCCTTGCGTGCCACCGTCAAACCCGTTTCATAAACCCCATGTCGACACCCAAGGAGCCCGTCACCGAAGTGGCAATCGTCGAGGACAATGCCGCTCTGGGGAACGGACTGCGCAAGATCATCGAGTCCGCGGAAGACTTCCGCTGCATCGGCGTTTGGACGACCGGTGAGGAGGCGTTGAAAAAAATCGACGCCTTTCGTCCCCAGGTCGTGCTGATGGACATCAACCTTCCCGGCATCTCCGGCATCGAGGCGACCGCCCGGATCAAACAGTATCTGCCGGAAATCCAGGTCATCATGGTAACCGTCTATCGGGATCACGACCAGATCTTCGCCGCGCTCAAGGCCGGCGCTTCGGGCTACCTGCTCAAGCGCTCCACG
>JBGSTM010000032.1:0-3890 GCA_041736495.1 Akkermansiaceae bacterium | reverse complement strand
GCGCGGCGTCTGCGGTGGGCAGCGGGGCGGCACCGTGGGTGAGAAATTTCAGATAGAGTCCGGAACCGCCGGTGATGATGGGGGTTTTGCCGCGGGACTGGATTTCGGCGATGACGGGTTTTGCCAGATCCACATAGCGCTGCGCGTCGGCGGATTCAGTGGGTGCCAGGACACCGTAGAGATGATGCGGGATTTGTGTTAGCTCCTCTGCCGAGGGCGCGGCGCTGACGATTTCAAGCCCGTGATAGAGTTGGAAGGCGTCGGCGTTGACGATCTCGCCGTCGAGTTTGTCAGCCATTTCCATGGCGAGGGCTGATTTTCCCGAGGCGGTGGGGCCGCAGATGTAGAAGGGGCTGATCACGGGCTTCGCGCTTCCAGCTTTTTCCGGGCGGACGCGATTTCGTCGGCGAGTGTGCGCTCGTCGGGAAGTGCGGTGAGGTAATCGCGGACGAGGATCTTGTTGGGAAGATTCTCCGTGGAATAGCGGACAAGGGAGTTGCCTTTTCCAGAGCAAAGGATCATTCCGACAGGAGGGTTTTCACCGGGCTGGGTCCAGTGTTCCGCGGCGTAATTCAGATAGAGATGCATCTGGCCGGCATCCGCGTGGGTGAATTTTCCGAGTTTCAAATCGATGATCACCAGGCAATGCAGGCGGCGGTGGTAAAACAACAAGTCCACGCGGAACCACTCGTCATCGATCCGCATTCGGCGCTGGCGTCCAACGAATGCGAAGTCATTGCCGAGTTCGAGCAGGAAGTGTTCGAGGTGAAGGATGAGTGCTTCCTCCAACTCCGACTCGGAGTATTCGTCTTTCAGTCCGAGGAACTCGAGCACGAGCGGGTCTTTGATTTCCTCGTCCGCGGTGAGCTTGTCGCCGGATTGTGACTTGCCGCCCTTTTCGAGCATGGCGACTTTGTCGCGGGAGAGGGCGGTGCGCTCGTAGAACTGACTGTCGATCTGGCGTTTGAGTTGTCGGACCGTCCAACCGCCGCGGAGGGCTTCGGTGTGGTAGAAGTCGAGGGCTTCGGGGGAGCGGGAGTTCCGGGACAGTAGGACGTAATGCGACCACGGCAACGGAAATGCAGACTGCGGCGATTGGATCGATGGTGTCGCCAATTTCCGAGACAGCGTCTCGGAAATTGATGAAGTAGGCGGTGTGGAGTGCGATTTCCGAGACACTGTCTCGGAAATGGGCGCGGGAGAAAACGCCCTGTAGAATCGGCGCATGGATTCAAGATTGTCCGGGGAAAATCCTCGCCCATGGCGAGCGCCAAGATCTTCCGACAGCCGCAGGAGCAAGGAATCCCCGTATTCCGCGCGATCCGCGCCCGACTGCTCGAATTCCACGATCCAACGGCCTATCTCCCAATAGGTAGCGGTCATCAGAGAGTTCAAAACCCGGGCCGATGTTCGGCGGGCGGACTCGAGCAATTTGCCGATGTCGTCCACCAACCCGTTGTAAGCACCGGGTAGCGAGATATCGGCATTTTCGCGGATGGAAGGCTTTTTCATGGGATCCTAGCGGGATGAATCCCGCGCTCCAATTAGAACGGGAACTTGCCGCCGCCGAGGCCTTTCATCATGTCCTTCATGCCGCCGGCGCCGCCCATCTGCTTCATCATGGCGCCCATCTTGGTGGGGGACTTCATCATCTTGCGCATTTCGCCGAATTGTTTGATGAGCTGGTTCACTTCCATCAGCGAGGTGCCGGAACCGGCGGCGATGCGCTGGCGGCGGGATCCCTTGATGATCTCGGGGCGGGTGCGCTCCTGCATGGTCATCGAGAGCACGATGGCTTCGGTGCGTTTGATCTTCTTGGTGTCGAAGGCTCCGGCGGGGAGCTGTTTCTTGATCTTGCTGAAGCCGGGCATCAGACCTAGCAGGCCTTCGAGCGGGCCGAGATTCTGGATCATCTTCATCTGGTCGAGGAAGTCGGTGAAATCGAATTTTCCTTCCTGCATGCGCTTCATGGAGCGCATGGCGTCGGCTTCGTTCACCTTGTCGGCGACTTGCTCGACCATGCCGACGATGTCGCCCATGCCGAGGATGCGGTCGGCCATGCGGCTGGGGTGGAACTCGAAAAGCTGGTCGAGCTTCTCGCCCTCGCCGGCGTATTTGATCGGCTTGCCGGTGACGGCGCGCATCGAGAGCGCCGCACCCCCGCGGGCGTCGCCGTCGAGCTTGGTGAGGATGATGCCGGTGATGCCGACGGCGTCGTCGAAGTATTGGGCGACGGAGACGGCCTGTTGGCCGGTGGCTGAGTCGGCGACTAACAAGGTTTCCTTCGGGTTGACGAAAGCGTGGAGGCGCTTGAGTTCCTCGATGAGCCGCTCGTCGATTTCCTGACGGCCGGCGGTGTCGAAGATAAGGACGGTGCCTTGTTGTTTTTCGGCCCAGGCGAGCGCGTCTTTGGCGACCTTGACGACGTCGGTTTCGGTGGCTTCCGGCGTGTAGCAGGGGACGTCGATTTGTTTGGCGAGCACTGCGAGCTGGTCGATGGCGGCGGGGCGATAGAGGTCGCAGGCGATGAGCAGCGGCCGGCGGCCTTCTTTTTTCAGGCGGTTCGCGAGCTTGGCGGAGGTGGTGGTTTTACCGGCACCGTTGAGGCCGCAGATGAGGATGCGGGCGGGCGGGTTGAGATCGAGCGGGGCCTGGTCGCCGCCGAGCAGGGCTTCGAGCTCGTCGTGGAAAATCTTGACGATCTGCTCGCCGGGTTTGATCGACTTGAGCACGTCCTCGCCGAGTGCCTTGTCCTTCACCTTGGCGATGAAATCCTTGGCGACGCTGAATTCCACGTCGGCTTCCAACAGAGCGATGCGGATTTCGCGAAGCGCGTCGGCGATGTTTTTTTCCGAGATGCGGCCCACGCCGCGGAGGTTGCGGAAGGTTTTGTCGAGGCTGTCTGAAAGTGAGGAGAACATGGTGGCGGTAGGCGTGAGGATGGAAAAACCCGCTCCCCTTGACGGGAAGCGGGTGGATTCAAGAGCGGATCGGGGCGGCTGTCAAACCAGCGCCGGATCCGCGCCGATCATGCCGACGAGGCTGTCGCGGTAGGCGGGGGAGCTGACGTGAGCGAGGGAGGCTTTTGCCTGGGCGATACGATCGTGGATATGCAGGCGTTCGAGTTCACTTTGGTAGTTCGGCTTGGTGAGGAAGGTTTCCAGGTAGTCGATGTGGCGTTTCCAGAGTGCCTGGTCGATGCCGGCCTTGGTATCGAGCCGAGCTTGATACCAGTCCGAGGCGATCAACGACTCGCGGGTGAAGAGCTCGCGGATCGCCGGGTCATTGATGGTTTTGCCTTCGAACTGGCCGTAAGCCATGATGTTCAGCAGTGCTTTGAGCGGCGGGCAGGCGACATCGATGCTGCCGTCCTTGAAGTAGTTCAAGGCCACCGTGCGCTGGGTCTCGATGATGTTGTCGAGTCCGTCGATGAAGTCCTCCATCGACTGCAGTTCGGGGCGCAGCATGTCCTCACTAAAGACCGTTTCCGCGGCGGAGAACATCCGGCCGAAAAAGGTCGTGACGAATTTCTCGGTGATGCGATAGCCGAGGCGGCTGGCTTCAATGAGCTTTCCCTCGTGCTGGAAGTCTTCGATTTTTTCGAAAAATCCGTTGGAGATCAGGTAGTCCGGCTCGCGCTCGGGGATGAACATGCGCGACCAGATTTCCGGAACGAGCAGACTGATGTCATGGTCGACGCGGTAGTTCCTGCCGATGTGGCCGGCGGCGCTGGTGAATCCGTGGTAGTGCGTTAGAAGGAATGAAACCAATGCTGCATTCACGTCGTGGATGGGCAGGAGGGCGTTGAACGGGCCCTTGGTGAGCGCTCCCTCGCTGCCGGCACCGGTGGTGGAAGGGCTTTTTCCGGTGAGCGATGCGATGAAGTCCAT
>JBGSTM010000014.1:0-20667 GCA_041736495.1 Akkermansiaceae bacterium | reverse complement strand
TTTGGGGAAAATCGGGACCGAAGTCATGGCCGGCACGCTTTCGGTGGTCTACGACGAGTCGAAAAGCACCTTGCTGCGCGACCTTTCCCGCATCTTCCGCGAGCACATCGCCGAGGTCATTTCCTCCCAGCATGTCCTGCTGGAAGACGAACACGTGCTCGAAGTCATCCTCATGCAGGGGCCCGCGCGCACGTTGCGCGACATCGCCAACAAACTCATCACCTGCAAGGGCGTGAAGACCGCCCATCTCACCCTCACTCCCCACCTCATCCCGCCGCTCCACGCCAAACGCGCATGAATCCCCTTTTCGAAAAAACACTGCACGGCGCCGGCATGTGGTCCGCCGTGGTCTCCCGTGGCAAACGCCTCCGCCTCACCGATCTCGACGGTGGCGCGAACGTCGGCATGCTGCTCTACAACGCCCTCGAACGCACCGAGCGCTACAACATGCCGGACACGCTCAAGGGCCAGCACATTTTCTATCTGCGCGCGCCGTACTGCCTGCACTCTGACATGGGGCGTCTGTTAGCATCAATCACCAATGACTCCGTCGGCTGGCACGACACCGTCTGCGGTCACTCCGACGCCGCCCGCGTGCTTGCGAAATACGGCCCGAACAACTATCAGCAGGCCCGCAACGACTGGAACCGCAACGCCCGCGATTGTTTCCTCATCGAGTTCGCGAAATGGGCTCTCGGGAAAAAGGATCTCGTGCCGAATCTCAACCTCTTCAGCAAGGTCGTGGCCGACGTCGCGGGAAATCTATCATTCGTCCCGGAAAACTCGAAACCCGGCGACTCCATCGAGCTGCGGTTTGAAATCGACACGCTCGTCGTGCTCAACACCTGCCAGCACCCGCTCGATCCGGATCCGGTCTATCGCCACCGTCACGTGAAGCTCGAAGTCTTCTCCGGCGGGCCACCCGCCATGGACGATCCGTCACTGACGATCCGCCCGGAAAACCTCCGTGCCTGGGAGAACAACGAAACCTATCACACCCTCCGCTTCTCATGACTGAAAGCACACTCAAACCGGATGAAGCTATTTACCGCGAAGTCATTCCCGCGGGCGACTGGTGGGTCCACGAAATCAAAGAAGGCCAGACCCTGCGCATCCTTGATCTTGAGGGAAACCAGGCCGCCGACACTCTCTTCTTCAGCGCCGCCGACCCCACCGAGCGCTACAGCGCGGACCGCACCATCCAGGAGCAGGCCGCGCTCTATCTGACTACCGGCACCCGACTGATGAGCACCGAGGGAAATCCGATGCTCACCATCACCGCCGACACCTGCGGTCGCCACGACACGCTCGGCGGCGCGTGCTCGCGCGAGTCGAACACCATGCGCTACGCCCACGACAAGGAATGCATGCACGCCTGCCGCGACAGTTTCATCCGCGGCGCGCAGGAATGGAATGTGGAACTCACCAAGCGCGACCTCACGTGCAACATCAACTTCTTCATGAACGTCCCGGTCTCGCCCGACGGCGGACTCACCTTCGCTGACGGGATTTCCGCGCCTGGAAGATATGTGGAGATGCGGGCGGAGATGGATGTGGTTTGTCTGATTTCGAATTGTCCGCAGTTGAACAATCCTTGCAACGGGTGGAATCCGACGCCGGTGGAGGTTCTGGTCTTTTAACTTTCGCGCGGAATCAATTCCGCGCTCCAATTTCATGAAAATCCTCATCGCCAACCGCGGGGAAATCGCCGCCCGCGCCATCCGCACTTTTAAGAAACTCGGCTATCAGAGCATCGCCGTTTATTCCGATCCCGATGCCGGATCTCCCCATGTCGATCTCGCGGACGAAGCTTACCTCCTCGGTCCGGGCCCGGTTTCCGAAAGCTATCTACTCAAGGACAAGCTGTTGGCAATCGCCAACAGCTCCGGTGCGAACGCCGTTTTCCCCGGTTACGGACTACTCAGCGAGAACACCGACTTCGCCCGCATGTGCGAGGAGGCCGGCGTGAAATGGATGGGTCCGACGCCCGAACAAATCATCGCCTTCGGACTCAAACACGAAGCCCGTCGGCTGGCAGGGGATGCGAATGTCCCCCTCGTCCCGGGAACTGGCCTGCTAGAAAATGCCGAGGTGGCAATTCTCGCCGCAAAAGAAATCGGCTACCCGGTCATGCTCAAGAGCACCGCGGGTGGTGGTGGGATCGGCATGAAGGTCTGTGGTGATGAGGATGAGCTCCGGCGGGAATTTGAAAGCGTGGTCCGCTTGAGCGAGCGGAGTTTCGGCTCCGGCAGCGTTTTCATCGAGCGCTTCATCCAGCGTGGCCGCCACGTGGAAGTGCAAATCTTCGGCGATGGAAAGGGACGGGTGTTAGCTCTTGGCGAGCGCGATTGCTCGGTGCAGCGGCGGAACCAGAAAGTCTTCGAGGAAACTCCCGCGCCGGGGCTTTCCGATGAAACCAGATCCGCGCTTCATGCTGCGGCGGTGAAGCTGGGCGAAAGCGTGAACTACCGGTCTGCCGGCACCGTGGAATTCATCTACGACGCCGACCGCGACGATTTCTTTTTCCTCGAAGTAAACACTCGCCTGCAAGTCGAGCATGGCGTGACCGAGCTGGTTACCGGCATCGATCTGGTCGAGTGGATGGCCCGTCTGGCGCTCGATGAAACCTGGCGGATGCCGGAAGTTTCACCGGTCGCGCAAGGCTGCGCGATCCAGGCGCGGGTTTATGCGGAGGATCCGAATCACAATTTCCGCCCGAGCTCCGGGCTGCTTACTGAAGCGAGGTTTCCCGAGTGGACGCGTTGCGACCGCTGGATCGAACCCGGCACCGAGGTCAGTCCGTTTTACGATCCGTTGTTAGCGAAGGTGATGGTGCATGCGGAAAACCGCGACGCGGCGGTCGCTAAGTTAGAGCGGGCGCTGGATGAGACGAAAATCTCCGGTATCGAGACGAATCTGCGCTACCTGCGCGGCATCGTCCACTGGACGCCGTATCTCAAGGGCGGCGTGGCTATGCGCGACATGGCGGATTTTTCCTACACGCCGCACACCATCGACGTGATGTCGGCGGGGACGATGACGACCGTGCAGGATTGGCCGGGCCGCGTCGGTTACTGGGAAGTCGGCGTGCCGCCGTGCGGGCCGTTTGATTCGCTGTCGCTGCGGCTGGCCAACCGTCTGATAGGTAATGCGGAAGGCACCGCAGGGTTGGAAATCACGATGAGCGGACCTACGTTGCGCTTCAATTCCGCGACGACCATTGCGGTGGTGGGTGCATCCGCGTTGATGCTGAGGAACGGCGAGCGGGTGGCGATGAATGAGCTCCTTGAAATGGCGGCTGGAGATGTTTTGAAGATCGGCCGGTTTGAAGGAGCTGGCGCGCGGGCGTATCTTGCGGTGGCGGGCGGGATTGAGTCTCCGGAGTATCTGGGGAGTTGCTCGACGTTTACGTTAGGAAGATTCGGCGGGCCGTTTGGGCGGGCGTTGCTGGCGGGGGATGTGCTTGGGATCTCGTCCCATGGAGCGCTGGCTTCAGCCGGCACGGAATCAACAGGCCGGCCAAAGCCAGCGCTCCGGAACGCTTTTGCCCACGAATGGAAAATCGGCGTCCTTTACGGACCGCACGGAGCGCCGGATTTCTTCCTCGATGAAGACATCGACACTTTTTTCGCCACGAAATGGGAAGTCCACTATAACTCCGCCAGAACCGGCGTGCGACTCATCGGCCCGAAGCCGAAATGGGCGCGCACCGATGGCGGCGAGGCAGGACTGCATCCATCTAACCTGCACGACAATGCCTACGCCATCGGCGCGGTGGATTTCACCGGCGACATGCCCGTCATCCTCGGTCCCGACGGCCCGAGTCTCGGAGGATTCGTTTGTCCGGTCGTCGTCGTGGATGCGGAGTTGTGGAAACTCGGTCAACTGCGACCGGGCGATCTCATTGAATTCGTGCCGGTGGATGAAGCCTGGGCGCGCGATCGGCAGATCGAAGTCAGCGAGTTCGTCGCAGGAATCCGCTCGGAACTGTCCGATCCAGTGGAGGGCGAACGTGGTTCCTGTTTCATCGATACTTTCGGCGAGGGCGATGAATCCGTGGTCGTCCGGCGCGCGGGTGACCGTTATTTCCTGATCGAGTTCGGCCCGCATCATCTGGATTTGAAACTTCGGTTCAAGGTCCACGTCGTCCACGAGTGGCTGAAGGCGCAGTCGATTAGCGGCATCATCGACCTGACTCCCGGCATCCGCTCGCTCCAGGTTCACTTCGATCCCGGCGTGCTCGGGCGCTGTGATCTGTGGGAGAAAATCCGTGAAGGGATCACGTCGTTGCCACCGCTGGAGCAGATTGAAGTTCCGACACGCATCGTGCATCTTCCGCTGAGCTGGGACGATCCGAGCACCCGGGAAGCCATCCGCCGCTACATGCAGAGCGTGCGGCCGGACGCGCCTTGGTGCCCGAGCAATCTGGAGTTCATCCGGCGGATCAACGGGCTGTCCTCGATCGCGGATGTCTATCAAATTTTCTTCAACGCGTCCTATCTGGTGATGGGTCTCGGTGACGTCTATCTGGGAGCGCCCGTCGCCACGCCGCTCGACCCGCGGCACCGGATGGTGACGACGAAGTACAACCCGGCGCGGACGTGGACGCCGGAGAATGCGGTCGGCATCGGCGGAGCTTATTTGTGCATTTACGGGATGGAAGGCCCGGGTGGCTATCAGTTCACCGGCCGGACGATCCCGGTGTGGAACCGCTGGCGCAAAACGGCGGATTTCGAGAAGCCGTGGTTGCTGCGGTTTTTCGACCAACTGCGGTTCTATCCGGTGAGTCCGGAGGAACTGTTGCGCCTGCGGGAGGAAGTGCCGCGGGGTCGGCACAAGCTGGAGATCGAGGAGAGGGTTTTCCGTTTGGCGGACTACGAGGCGTTTCTTGAGGAGAACTCGGAGGAAATCGATGCATTCCAGATGAAGCAGCGCGCCGCGTTTGAGGCGGAGAGGAGGCGCTGGGAGGAAGCCGGATTGTCGATGGATACGCCGGCGGAAGCCGAGGTCGAGGCGGACGAAGTGGTCATCCCGGACGGGTGCTTCACCATGGACAGCCCGGTGACCGGAAGTGTCTGGAAAATCGAGGTCGCGGCTGGCACGAGGATCGCTTCCGGAACCACCGCGTTGATTCTGGAAGCGATGAAGATGGAAGTATCGGTGGAAGCGGATGAATTCGTGGAAATCGTCGAAGTCCTCGTTGCCGAAGGAGCTAGCGTGAGAGCAGGGCAGCCTCTGGTGATCGTAAAACCACACCCTTGATCCTTGCGGTATTTCGTGCGGAATCAATTCCGCGCTCCAATTATGAAAATCAGCGAACTCAAGGAACGGTATGCGGCGGGTGTCACGCCATCGGATGTGATCGACGAGATCTGGGAAAAGATCATCGAGTGGGATGATCCGGCGATTTTCATCCACCTGCCGGAGAAATACGAGTTGTTGGCACTGGCGGCGGAGGTGGAGGCGATGCCGAAGGATTTGCCGTTGTGGGGAATTCCGTTCGTGGTTAAGGACAACATCGACGTCGGCGGTTGGCCGACAACGGCGGCTTGTCCGGAGTTTTCCCAGGTGCCCGAGGCCGACGCCGAGGTCGTCAGGCTGTTGCGGGCGGCGGGGGCGATTCCGCTTGGAAAGGGGAATCTCGATCAATTCGCGACCGGACTTGTCGGCACGCGCACGCCTTACGGGATCGCGCGAAATGCCATCGACGCGGAGTTTCTCCCGGGTGGATCGAGTTCCGGGAGTGCGTCGTCCGTGGCGGCCGGGCTGTGCGTGTTTTCGCTGGGAACCGACACCGCGGGCTCGGGTCGGGTGCCGGCGGCGTTTCAGGAATTGATCGGCTGGAAGCCGACACGCGGCTTGCTGAGCAACCGCGGGCTGGTGCCGGCGTGCCGCTCGCTGGACTGCATTTCGGTTTTTGCGAACACGGCGGCGGATGCGTTGCTGGTCGCCGGAGTGGTCGGGAAATACGACGCGGCGGATGCATTTTCCCGAGTGGTGACGCCCACCGGTGCGGTCGGGAGATCGTTTCGTTTCGGTGTTCCGAAGGTGCTCGATTTCGCCGGAGACCCGGACACGCCTGGGCTTTTCCTCGAGGCGGTGAAGCGGATGAAAGCGCTGGGCGGGGTCGCGGTGGAGATCGACCTCACGCCGTTCACCGAGGCGGCGAAGCTGCTTTACGAGGGCCCGTGGGTGGCCGAGCGCTGGGCGGCGGTGGGGGAATTCGTCGAATTGAATCCGGAAGCCGTGTTCCCGGTGACGCGGAAGATCCTGGAAGCGTCCAAGGGCTGGGACGCGGCATCGACGTTCCGGGCGCAATACAAGCTGCAGGAATTCGCGCGTGAGGCGGAGGGGGTCTGGAAGCAAATCGATGTCCTGCTCCTGCCGACGACGCCCTGCCTTTTCACCGTCGCCGAGAATTTAGCCGAGCCCTACACGACGAATGCCACGCTCGGGCGATACACGAATTTCATGAATCTGCTGGATCTTTCCGCCGTGGCGATGCCCGTCGGGCGGGCGAGATCAGGCCGTGCGCCGTGGGGCGTGACGATCGCGGCTCCGGCGGGATGGGATGCGGCGTTGTTGGTGTTGGCGGGGAAATTCGGCGGTGAGACGATGGCTCCGCAGGCCTCGGGAAAAATTTCGGTGCTCGTCTGCGGCGCGCATTTGGAAGGGCTGCCGCTGCACTGGCAGCTGGCGGATCGCGGGGCGGTGTTGCGGGAGAAGACGCGGACCGCTCCGGTTTACCGG
This sequence comes from Akkermansiaceae bacterium, assembly GCA_041736495.1. Taxonomy (GTDB): domain Bacteria; phylum Verrucomicrobiota; class Verrucomicrobiia; order Verrucomicrobiales; family Akkermansiaceae; genus Luteolibacter. The sequence continues at coordinate 13,917 of JBGSTM010000014.1, read as the reverse complement.
ATGTATGCAATGCCGGCGACTGGCAGCATTCCCCCGCGTCCGGCGTTGATCCGGGACGAAGCGGCGGGAACTGCGATCGAGGTGGAGGTCTGGGAGCTGGAACCGGCGGCTTTCGGTGATTTCGTTTCGAGAATCCCGGGCCCGCTGGGAATCGGGAAGGTTTTGCTCGAGAGCGGCGAGGAGGTTCCCGGATTCATCGCAGAGCCGAGGGCGACAGACGGTGCCGAGGAAATCACGCGGTTCGGCGGATGGCGGGCATGGATCACTAGCATCGGCTGAAATCTCCCCACCGGGTGATTTTACTGGCATCATGCCGGGCAATGTGACGATTTCGTCACATTCACATGCCAATCTTCGCGAGCATCTCCACTTTTTCTGTCGTTGTCGGACTGCTCCACGTCTTGGGGGCATTGGGAGTTTTCCTGTTCGGGATGAAAATCCTCTCGGAGGCGGTGTAGCGGGTGGCGGGCAAGCGGATGCGCGATGCGCTTTCCGGACTGACGGCCAACCGGTTCAGCGGGATTTTCACCGGTTTCGTCACCACCACGCTGGTCCAATCGTCCTCGGCGACAACGGTGCTGGTGGTTTCGTTCGTCAATGCCGGGCTGCTGACGTTGATCCAGTCGATCGGCCTGATCATGGGGGCGAATCTCGGGACGACGATCACCGCCTGGATCGTGGCGGTGGTGGGGAAATTCAATGTCGCGGAGGTGGCGCTGCCGTTGATTGGAATCGGGCTGCCCTTTGTATTCATCGGCAAGGACAAGGGGAAGAGTTATGGCGAGATGTTGTTGGGATTCGGATTGGTGTTCTTCGGACTGGGGCTGCTCAAGGACTCGGTGCCTGACGTGCGGATGTTGATCCAGAACGACCCGGGAATGGCTGCCACGGTTGAGGGTGTCGTGACCTGGATGGGCGGGCGTGGCTTTGTTTCGGTGATACTTTATCTCGTCGGCGGCGTGATCCTGACCCTGCTGGTCCAGTCGTCATCGGCGGCGATGGCGATCACGATGACCTGTGCGTTGAATGGTTGGCTGGGAGACGTGGGGGCGGATCCCATCGGAGTATTTCAAAATTCCGCCGCGATTGTGCTGGGAGAAAACATCGGCACCACGGTCACCGCATGGCTGGCCGCGCTTGGGGCGAACGTGCATGCCAAACGGGCGGCGCGGGCCCACTTTTGTTTCAACATCATCGGTGTGGCGTGGATGCTGGTGGTGTTCTACCCCTTCAGCAACCTCTGCTGGCGGTTGGCTGAGTTTCTACCGTCCTCGATGCGCCAGGTGAACGAGAGCCTGGCCTCCTTCGACGTGGCGTTCGCGACGGCGATATTCCACTCGGCGTTCAATTTCGCAAACATCTGCCTGCTGGTCGCCTTCGTCCCGCAGATCGCCCGCTTGGTGGAATGGTGGGTGCGCGATACCGGAGAACCCGCAGGCCATGCGAAACTCCGCTACATTTCCCAAGGCCTCGTGGACCTCGGCGAGCTCAACATCGCCGAAGCGGAAAATGCAACCAAGCAGATGGGCAAGCTGACTTCCAACATGTTTGATGGCTTCGTCGAGCTACTCAAATTCCCGGACAAGGATCTATCCGAAAAGGTCGCCGGACTCAAGCGGATGGAGGACACCTGCGACGAGATGCTCAACGAGATCACGACCTACCTGATCCAATGCTCGACCCACGAGATCGGCAAGGAGAACGCCACGCGGATCGCCTCGATGCTGCGGGTGGCGTCCGAGTTCGAAGAAGCGACCGACCGGATTTACCGGCTGGTGAAGGTCGTGCAGCGGAAATACGAGCACAGCTACCAGTTCAGCGGCGAACAGGAGAGGGAAATCATCATCCTGTGCGGCAAGATCCGCTCGATGCTCGATGCCTGTGCCAATTCGCTATCCGGCGTGAGTGGACAAATGCTGGAAGACGCCCACCGGCTGGAGGACCGCATCGATGCGCTTCGCAAACAGCACAACCGCAGTGCGATGGAGCGAATGCAGGAGGGAGGGAATGTTCCGAGCGAAATGCTGTTCACCGAGATCAACAATCATCTTGAAGGTTTGGCCAACCACGGGCTCAACATCATCCAGAATGGGGAGCGCATCATTTTGCCGGCCTGATTCGGACCCCGGCGCGGACCGTCCCCAATTTTGGAAAAATCCGGGTTGGCCAGTTGTCGCCGTGTCTGACACAAGATCGGCGTGATTGAGACCCGAATTCTCCAAGTTGAAGAAGAAGAGATGAAAGACGCCGTCAGCGAGGCTTGCGAGCTGCTGCGTGCCGGTGAAATCGTCGCCCTGCCCACGGAGACCGTGTATGGCTTGGCGGCGGATGCGTTGAATCCGGAAGCGGTTGCGAATGTTTTTGCAGCGAAGGAGCGGCCTTCGTTCGACCCGCTGATCGTCCACATCGCCTCGCGGGGGGATTTGAAGAATGTGGCGATCGTGCCGGAGGACATCGTGGAAACGGTGAACAAACTGACGGCGGCATTCTGGCCGGGGCCGCTGACGTTGATTTTGCCGAAGCATCCCGACGTGCCGGATCTGGTGACCAGCGGACTGCCGACGGTCGCGGTTCGACAGAGCGCACATCCGGTTTTCCGGGCGGTGAACAAGGAGCTTGGCCGACCGATCGCCGCTCCGAGCGCAAACCGCTTCGGCCGGATTTCACCGACTTCCGCCTCTGCCGTGATGAAGGAGCTCGGCGGGCGGATCCCGCTGATCGTCGACGCCGGAGCGTGTGCCGAGGGCGTGGAGAGCACGATCATTTCGATCGAACCTCGCGAGGGGAAGAAGCCGGTTTTCCGTCTGCATCGCGCCGGGCCGGTGACCAAGGAGCAGCTCCAGGAGTTCGGCAGGGTGGAAAAAGTCCGGGAAATCAAGGGCGACGCGCCGCAGGCTCCGGGCCAGCTTGAGAGCCACTACGCGCCGCTCACACCGTTGATCCTTTTGGAAAATCCTGAGGATTTCGCGCCTGAGGAAGGCAAAAAATACGGATTGCTCAGCTACACCGGCGATGACGACAGCCCTTACGTCACGCTTCACGACTGGGAGGTCGTGGAAGCGCTGAGCCCGGGCAGCGGTAAGCTCGCGGAAGCGGCGATCCGCCTGTTTTTCGTGATGCGCCTTCTTGACGAGGCCGGACTTGACGCAATCATCGCGGAACCTGTGAGCGAAACCGGCCTAGGTGTCGCTATCATGGACAGGCTGCGCCGCGCCTCCATCAATTTCAAATAACCCTCTATGAAAATCCAACTGCTTTCATTCGCACTCGCCACGTCGTCGTCGCTTGCCCAGCCGCCAGATTGGGAGAACCCGGCGGTTTTCCGCATCAACAAGGAGGCTCCGCGGGCGACTTCGATGCCGTTTCCCACGAAGGAGGAGGCCGCGGCCAAGGCCAGGCTGGAATCCCCGTGGTGCAAGTTGCTCAACGGCAACTGGAAATTCCACCACACCGGCAATCCTTCGGGAAAACCCGCGGGATTCGAAGTCCCGGCGTTCGACGACTCGGCGTGGAAGGAAATTCCGGTGCCTTCGAACTGGCAGATGCACGGATACGGTGCACCGCTCTATACCAACATCATCTATCCGTTTGCCAAGAACCCGCCGACGGTGATGGGCGAGCCACCACAGCATTTCACGAATTTTCCGATCGAAAACCGCAACCAGGTGGGCTCCTACCGGCACAAGTTCACCCTGCCGGAAAACTGGGCCGGCCGCCGCACGTCCATCGTCTTCGGCGCGGTGGACTCCGCGTTCTATCTGTGGATCAACGGCAAAAAAGTCGGCTACTCGCAGGATTCCCGGACGCCCGCCGAGTTCGACATCACGCCTTATCTTCAGCCAGGCGAAAACCTGTTGGCTGCCGAGGTCTATCAATATTCGGACGGGTCCTACCTCGAGGACCAGGACATGTTCCGCATGTCCGGGATCTTCCGCGACGTCTATCTGTGGTCTTCGGGTGCCCTCGATCTCCGCGATTTCTGGATCAACGCCGGACTAACCGATGACTACCAATCGGGCACCCTCACTTTCAGCGCGAAGGTCGCCAACCACGGTGCTGCTGAAACCTCCGCCACCGTGAATCTCTCGCTGACTTCACCTGACGGCGGCGCGATCACGGTGCCCCCGGTGACGATCAAGGTTCCGGCGAACCAGACCGCCGGGCAAAGCGTCTCTCTCGACAAGATTCCCGGCATCAAACCATGGTCCGCCGAAGTTCCTGATCTTTACAACTATCAGATCACACTCACGGACGCCGCCGGGAAGGAAATCGCCCATCACTCCGGCAAGACCGGATTCCGTCGCAACGAGATCAAGGGCGGCCAGTTCCTCCACAACGGCCAGCCGATCCTGATCAAGGGCGTCAACCGCCACGACCACAACCCGAAGACCGGCCACTACTGCACCCGGGAAGACATCCGCGCCGATCTGTTACAAATGAAGCGCGGCAACATCAACGCCGTGCGGACTTCGCACTATCCGAACGATCCCGCCTTGGTCGAGTTATGCGACGAACTCGGCTTCTACGTCGTGGCCGAAGCAAACATCGAATCCCACGGCATGGGTTACAAAGAGGAATCTCTCGCAAAGAATTCCGCATGGTTCGAGGCCCATCTCGACCGGATCAAAAACCTCGTGGAACGCGATAAAAACCACCCGTGCATCATCATGTGGTCGATGGGCAATGAAGCCGGTGACGGCGAGAATTTCGTGAAATGCTCCGAGTGGATCCGCCAGCGCGATCCGTCGCGTCCGATTCATTACGAACAGGCCGCCCATAAGCTTCATGCCGACCTTTACACGCCGATGTATGACACCATCGATGCTTGTGAGAAATACGCGCGCTCGGAGGAGAAGAAGCCGCTGGAATCCCAGCGACCGCTGATCCAGTGCGAATACAGCCATGCGATGGGAAATTCCTCGGGCAATCTCGTCGACTACTGGAATCTATTCCGCAAGGAGCGCCTGCTGCAAGGGGGCTTCATCTGGGATTGGAGAGACCAGGGAATTCTCCACCTGAAACACAAGATCGGAGATGTCGAGGACCGCTCGGCTAACAAACTACCGGCCCGCTTGTTAGGATCGCTTTCCCCGGACGAAGGTTTGTTCGGCGGCAGCGCGGTCGTTGAAAAATCCGACAAACTCAACTTAACCGGACCTCTCACCCTCGTCGCGGAGGCCCGCTTGAACAACGCGGGCCAGAGCCAGGGCGGCCAGCCATTGATTTCGAAAGGCGATACCGCCTACACCCTGAAAATCGCGGAAGACGGCAGAAACCTGGAGTTCTTCGTCCATGGCGGGGGAACCTGGCACAGTGTCACGGCAAAACTTCCCGAGGACGCCGCTTCGAGGTTCCACACTTATGCAGGTATTTATGATGGCTCGAAGTTGGAGATCTCCATCGACGGCAATGTCGCGGCGAGCAAACCCTGCTCGGTCGCTGTCTCGAAAAACGATTACGAACTCGCCGTCGGCATCGACACGGAAGAGACCGCCCGCCGGTTCAGAGGCTCGATCCGCAAGGCCGCCATTTATTCCAAGGCGATGACGCCCGGGAAGTCCATCGAAGCGGCACCGGAAGCGATTGTCCTGTTGGACTTCATCAAGGATGCCGAAAAACCCAAGACCCAGCGTTTCCTCGCTTATGGTGGCGATTTCAACGACCGGCCGACCGACTACTCGTTCTGTGCCAACGGGATCGTCTCCGCCACCCTCGCACCTTCCCCCCAGTTTGACGAAGTCAGGAAAGTCTATCAGGATATCCACACCACGGCGGCGGATGTCAGCTCGGCCACGGTCAGGATCAAAATTCAGAATGAGTATTTCTTCAAAAACATCAGCCACGTCAACGGCTCCTGGAAACTCATGCAGGACGGAACGGCCGTCGCGGAAGGGAAGCTGACACTGCCCGAAATCGCCCCGCAAGAAAGTGCCGAGCTCGAAATCGCCACCGGTCATACCCCCAAGGCGGACAGCGAGTATTTCTTCCGGGTTCGTTTCGACCAGGCGGCAGCCAACGCGTGGCATCCCGCCGGCATGCCCATCGCCTGGGACGAGATCCCGCTGCCATGGGGCAAACGCACTCCGCCGGTGCCTGCCGCCTCCACCGCCCCAGCAAGCTTTACCGAAGACGACGCCACGATCACGCTCAAGGCGAAGGATCTCACGGCGGTCATCGACAAATCCACCGGCTGGATCACCTCCCTCAAAGCCAAGGATCAGGAGTGGCTGCACACTCCTCTGAAGCTCAATTTCTGGAGACCCACGACCAACAATGACGAGGGAGCCAAGCTCGACCACAAGCTCAGGATCTGGCAGCACGCCGGGGCCCGGGCAACCGCGAAGCAGACGACGGTCATGCAGGAAGGCAATGATGTGCTGGTCACGGCGGAACTTGCCATCCCGGCCAACGAAAGTGGCGCGACAGTCCGCTACCGCTTCACGGGCAACGGCCAGATTGCCGTCGATACCGAGTTCCGCCCGGGCAAGGGCCTGCCGACCCTTCCGAAAATCGGCTATCAGTGCGAAATTCCCAACCGCACGCCGGTTTTGAAATGGTATGGCAACGGACCGCACGAAAACTACATCGACCGCAAGTCCGGCTCGTGGACCACGGTTCACGAGGGTGCCATCCCTTCGTTGTTCCACCGTTACATCGATCCGCAGGAATCCGGCAACCGCACCGGCATCCGCTGGGCCACCCTTTCCAGCCCGGCGGGCGGCGGCAGCCTGCGCGTCGATGCGACCGGAAACTCTCTGTTGGAAATGTCAGGTTACCCTTGCTCCGCGGCGGACATCCAGCTGGCGATGCATTCCACGGAGCTCCCGCAGCGGAACTTTTACACGCTCAATCTCGACCACCGCCAGTCCGGCCTCGGCGGCACGAACTCCTGGGGCGCGCTCGCCTTGCCGAAATATCTCATCCAATCTAACAAGAACTATCAGTGGTCGTTCCTGCTGTCGTTTTCCGAAACGCCGGTTGTCAAGCCGACTGCCCTGCCACCGGGGCTTCCCCCGGGACTGCCGCGGGAAATTCCGAAGAAGTGACGCTCAGGCTTTCGGCTTGGTCGGAGTGAGGGTGAACTCGAGGGGCTCCACGCCCCGCAGGAGTTTCACCTTCACCGGCTCGCCGGGGACCAGATAGAAAAACGCGTTGGCGGCGTCCGCATAGTCCGTGATCTGCCGGTCTCCGATGCTGAGAAGCACGTCCTTCGGCTGGATCCCGGCCTTTTCGGCTGGAGAGCCCGGCAGGACCCGGCTGATTTGCGGGATTTGGGATTCCGCCCGCAAGGCCAGGCCGAGCCAGCCACGCGTCAACCGGCCGCTGGTGGCAATGTCCCGGTGGACCCGGTGGACCGCCTCGGCGGGGATGGCGTATCCCGCGGTTCCGGAACCGGCGCTTTGGAAGACGATGGCGACGACATTGCCGGCTTCGTCCAACAAAGGTGTTCCCGGTGGCGGAACCGTCTGGCTGAAAGTCACGCGCAGCAGGGCGAAGGGGAGAATCTTTCCTCCCACCTGCTTGATCCAGCCCGTTGACCGGCATTTCGCCGTTCCTCCGGCGTCCCCAACGGTCAGGGCCGCACCCAAACTGGAGCCAGCCTCCTCGACCCAACTCATGGCCTTGGGTGCCATGCCACCATCGGCCCGGATAAACCCCAGCCGTGACACCGGATCGTGACCGATCATCCGCAACTCAACCTGGCGGTTTCCCAGTTGCAGCCTGGGATTCGTCGCATCCGCACCCGCCGCCACGACCACCACAAGGGCGGAGCCGTCACTCACGGGCACCGCAGCGGATTCGCTGGGGTTGCCGTTCACCATCGCCGGAAAACTTGCGTGCCAACGCGGCGAGACCACCACGGGCTCTGCCAGGGAAAGGGTCAGCCCCACGCCAAACAAAAAAACCATTCGTGCCGACCAGCGTCGACTCGGGCATTCCAGATCCACGATTTCGGGGTTACTGGAATTAAAATACCTGCTCGCCGATGTTTCCTTGAGTCGCGGGACTCAGGTCCAATTGGTGGAGTTGCTGGAGCTGCTGGGCTGAAGATGGGCTTGCCGCAGGCACCACTTGGTAATTCACCGGAGAGACCGGAGAATTTTCTTTCACCGCATCTCGCGGCGTCAGGAAAAAAGCGACGGTGACAGTCGCGTAGGCCAGCCCGGCTCCGTAGGCCCACTTTGAAGGTCCCAAATCGGAGAACCATGCTGCGGCTCGTCCAACGAAACCCGTCACTCCAGATGCCTTCACCGCCTGCTCGCGCTGGTTGCGGTGGAAGTCGCAGAGGAAATCCTGCCAGTAGCCTTCCTCAGGGCGCTCATTGCGCTTGAGGGCTAAAAGATCTCCGATTTGTTCGATCGTTGGTTTCACTGCGGTTGATAATTAGGATTTATAAAATAACCGCCCCATCTGCAAGAGAAATTTTAAAATCTTTCTTCCCAGCTGTCTTGCAACGCGGACTGGAGTTGGAGATGCGCATAATGGAGCCGGGATCGAATGGTGCCTTCCGACGTGTTGAGCACCTTGGCAATCTCCCCGTGGGACATGCCCTGGATGTCAAACATCGTCACAACCATTCTGTGTGGGTCAGACAGCTTCTTCATCGCTTCGTTCAATTTTAGCTGCAATTCGTTGAGATTGGTCTGCTTCTCCGGGTTCGCCTCGTGTGCGGTATCAATCAACGCCGGATCCTGTTGGACCGACGACTCCATGTCATTCAAACTCAAGCTGGTGCGGCGTTTCCGCTTCTTCAGGAAATTCAAGGTCAGGTTGACAGCTATCTGATAGATCCAGGTGTAGAACGCCGCGTTTCCCTTGAATTTGCCGAGCGACTGATAGGCCCTGGCGAAGATCTCCTGAAGCAGGTCATGGGTGTCCTCCTTGTGGGAAGTCATGTTGTAGACCAGACCATACAGCTTGTCGCCATACTTGAGGATCAGGGCGTCGAAAGCCCGCGTGTCCCCCTGTTGGGCACGCGTGACTAGATCCTGGTCAGGGTCGGGGGGACGGGGCTGACGAAACATTGAAATGGGGGTGGTGGGCAGCGCAAACAGGCTACACGGACGGAAGAAGATGTAAAGGCGCGGGAAAAAACCGGGGACTGCGGTTTCCTCATTTCCCGATGATCCTCTTCCAAGCCGGCGATCTATCAGGGCGACGGGCCGTAGGATGAATTCAGCCGTTGATCCTACTTCAGTCCGGTCGATAGACCGTTACTTTTCCGCTCATCAGGCTGGTGAGGCTCATTTCCCGGAATCGGACGGTCTTTTTTCCCCAGTTCTGCTCGGCGATGGTGAATCCTTCCTGACTGCCGCCCCGCACCACGACCGCCGTGTGGGCGGATCCGGTGATGATGCCGTCGGAGAAGCGCGCGCTCTGGAACTCCACAACGTCGCCTGGCTTGATCGACTCTCTGGCAGGATCCACCCGGCGTCCCCAGACCCGCATGTCTCTGCCGGGACGCCTGGCCCCGGCGGATTTGAATGCCTCGTCCGCGAGGGTCCAGCACTCGCCGTTGCCAACCTTGCGGCCCTTCTGTGCGGCGCAGTAGGCGGCGATCCGTGGTGCCGGATCGCCAGACTGGGGACGGAACACGGTTGTCGCGGGAGTGACTTCCGGCTTCGGCGCACAGGAAACAGCAAACATCACGAACAAGGCCGGACCAACGAATTTCATGGCATTCCCCTATCATTACGACGGCCGCCGGGGCAAATGAAGATTCGCCATTTTCCAGCCATCTGGTTTGCTGTGCCCGTCATGCCGACTTTCATAGCCAACGCCGATTACGAGGAAAAAGACAGCGATCCCATCAAACTGGAGCCCGGAGACGAAATTACGGTGGGCCTTGCCGACCACGCTTGGCCCGGCTGGGTATGGGCTGCCGACCGCAACGGTAACGACGGATACGTCCCGGAGGAAATTCTCGAACCTCTCGGTGAGGGGCGGTTCGCCGCCATGGAAAACTACGATCCCACCGTGCTCACCATCCAACGGGGTGACCGCATCGAGTCGCTGCGCCAAATCCACGGCTGGCATTGGTGCCGGAACGAGCGGGGCGAGGAAGGCTGGGTAGGCGGCTATTTGCTGAAGCCGGTTTAACTCTCTCTGCTTCTCGTCCCCGCTGTGTGGTTCGCGGCAATCGCCGGTGCTGCTTACTGCGCGACTGACGAGCACGGCATGCACCCATGTTTGCACGTCTGGAACTACCGGCGGGGGAAAGTGAAACTGCTCGCCAGGAGGGCCTAACCGACAGTCAGCGGCTGTAGCTGCTCATGTCCACGTCAAGGCGCAGGCCGGGGATCGGACAGTCGATTTCCCCGATGCTTTTTCCACGCCGATAGATGATGCGGGTACGTGGTTCCAGCTTGCAGCTCATGAGAAGGAGATACTGCTCGAACGTTTCAACCCGCTTGCCATCCACTGCGACGACCACGTCGCCCGCCTTGAGACCTACCGCGCTGGCAGTGACGCTGCCTCCATTGATCCTCGCGCCTTTGATCGGCTGGGCGGGATCAAAATCCGCAACGGTCACTTCCCGCAGGCCGTCGGGAAAAACTCCGCGCAGGGCCTTCTCGTCGCGACCGGCTCCCCAAGCCGCTGCCGCGAGGTAATTGTGATCCCCATAGCGTTCGGCGATGGCTTCGGCGTAGCCCATCGCGCGGGCGGCATCCTTTTCCTCGATCGCTAGGGCGAGTGCCGAAAACAACCCCGACTCGGAATAGACCTCCGCGTTGTGATCGGCGACCTCGCGGGCTTTCTTATCCTCGCCGCGGCTCTTGTAATATTGGATCATCCATAACGAACGGTTGGCGACGGCCACGCGATCGGTCGCGTCGTTGAAGGCGGTTTCGTAGGCTTTGATCGCTTCTTCCGGCCGACCGGCGATGGCCAGCGCGGATCCGAGGCGGAGGCCTTCCTCGGGATCAAGAGTGGTGAAAATCCGCAAGGTCTCGATCCGTTCTTCCGCAGTCAGCGCCGGTCCTTCGAGGATCTGTCTGAGTGGCCGCACGCTGTATTCACGGAGCCCGCCCCAGGCGCTCTTGACGCTGGCGATGTTGTTGCCGGAGTTTTCGGCGAGTTCATAACAGAGTTCGGAATTCCATGGATCCAATTGGTGAAGCGCGCGAATGTTGTCCACCCAATTTCCGCCATGGATCCCCTCGTAGCGGATGCGCCTGCTGGGATCGTGGGCGGTTCCCGGAGGAGAGACCTCGCGAAACCAGGGGGACTGGCTGGGCATGCTCGTTTCGTTTTCGACGCGAAGGGCTGGAAACCGGTAGTCGTACCACAGCGCGGCTGGAACTTTTTCAGGGTTCTTCCGGATAAACTCCGCGGTCGCGCGCAGGTCGGATTGATAGTCCGCGGGCCTGGTCGCTAACAGCGCCTCGACCAGTTCGTGGCCGGGCAGCTTGCGACAGTATGGCAACGTGCTCTCCTCCCACTCCGCCGCTGCCTCGGGCGAGCCCCACTGACGGACTGCGAAGCGGCTCACATCGGCGCATGCGGCGAATAAATGGCGACGGAAGTAGGCAGCCCATTCCCCATCCGGAATGACCCGCGGCACTCCGTCCTTGCCAACCAAACCAACCGGACTTTCGAGAGCGAGCGCCTGGGCGAGTCTTTCCGGTTTCGGCTGCTCGCCGATTTTGAAAATCTCGCCGATTTCGAGAAACTCCATGGCGACCGCGGATTTCATGGCGAGGTGACCTTCATCGACACTTTTGCCGGATGCGGCCACCAGGCGCGTCCATTCGGGGACGGCCTGGAGGTCTTTGCGACCGGTGACGAATTCCAGCATCAGCGGATTTCCGCGGTGGAGCTTGAGTGCCCGGCAATGCGCGATCGCCTCGGCGAGGCTGGGTTCCGCAAGGTCCCCGGTGCGCCGCCAATCACCGGTGATCAGAAGTTCTACCACGCGTTTCCAGCGGCCATGATCGCCATCGGCTGCGATGAGTTGCATGAGCTCCCGGGATTTGATAGGACGTCCCGCGTGGTAGTGATAGAGCACCTGGGCCCATTGACCGACGGGTGAGGGCTGGGTCTCTCCGCGGAGCTTCCGGGCGCACGTTAGATGCGCGGTCATGCGACAAAGCAACGGCCGCAGGTCGCTGAACTGACGGGCGTTTTCCCGCATCCCGAAGACACCCAGGAGAAACGCCGCCTGTTCATGTGCCAGCGGATCGGTTGGAGCGGTCTTGAGACGTTTTGAAACCGCATCGTTTGCTTTTTGGATCACGGTCGCCGTCGGAGTGAGGAGATCGTGGAGAAGATCCGGCGGGACGTCGGCGGAGGCAGCTGAGACGGTTTTCCAGGTCTCTAGCAGCGGAAGGTAACTCTCGGGATCCCAGCACGACGGTGTCATGACCAATCGGATTTCACCTGCGAGATAATCCCGATCCGCCTTGCCGGGAGTGACGGTGATTTCCGCGGGTTTTTCTCCGGCGAGGGCAGCCATGTCTTGGAGGTCGCGGACGACGTTGGCGACCATCCAGTGTTCTTCACACGCCCAGGGAGTGTCAAACACCTCGCTGGCGGACGAAACGTTAGACTCATCCTTATTTCCACACCCTCCCACGAGCAGCCCTCCCAGCAAACCCGCAACCATCCATTTTTGAACGAACATGCTGTCGAACATTCACGGAATGACAACCCGTGGCGAGAATTTTCTGGTAGACTCCACGAATGGAGCCGGGGAGCCCGGCGGAAATGAAGCTTGGTGGGGAACTCCAGGAAGGATACGATTTGTAAAACCGCATGACTCCCAGCCCCGCCCACAAGCATCTTTTCTACACGGAAATCGCCAAGCTGCTGGAGGCGGGATTTGACATCCGCAAGGCGGCTGCGGTGCTGATGGACACCCGGCTACCCGCTCCCCAAATGGAAATTTTGAAGAGTCTCAACCGGGGTCTGGACGGCGGCGAGTCCATCACGGCGGCGTTCGGGCGGGACGGCGGATCGATCAGCGAGTTGGAGCGCGGCATCATCGGGGCCGGCGAGCGGGGCGGCAAACTGGCACCTGCCTTCCAGCACCTCGCCGAGTATTTCGGCATGCTCACGTCCGCGCGCCGGGAGATGGTGAGGGGCATGATCTATCCGATCATCGTGCTTCATCTAGGAATTTTCATCGCCATCGTGCCGGGAGCCCTGATGTCGGGCACCATGACCCACGGGCAGATTCTCGGAAGCGTGGTGACAACCCTGCTGATCGTCTATGCGGCGGCGTCCGTCCTGGTCATGGCGATCCGCGCAATTCTAAAGGCCGCGCCAAAGGACGCCGCGCTCGACCGCTCGCTCAACCGGATCCCATGGATCGGCGCGGCCCGCAGGAACCTGGCGATGGCGCGGTTCTGCAAGGTCTATCATTCATGTCTGTTAGCGAGCATCTCGATGGCGGAGACCGTGCAACTGGCATCCAGCGCGGCACAAAGCGGCATGATCCGCGCTGCGGGTGCGCGGTTGGAAAAGGTTGCCAAATCCGGCGGCGCACTTGGCCCGGCCTTCATGAAAGAGGATGCGTTCCCGAAAACTTTCGCCCGCTCCTACTCGACGGGCGAAGAGGCCGGCACCTTGGACAAGGACCTCGCCAGCTGGTCGAGGTTGTTTCAAGAGGACGCCGCTTCAAGCGCGAGGACCATGTCCGTGATGGTGCCGAAGGTGATGTATTTCCTCATCCTCGCGTTCGTCGCGTGGAAAGTCGTTGGATTTTATGGCGGCTACTATGAGAGCCTTGATCGGATCGGTGAGTGAAGTTCGAAAGCCCTTCAAAAGGAAACACCCGGTTCCCACTGAAGGAAACCGGGTGTTTTTGAAAACGTTTTAAGAAGGGGAAGCTGGATTACCAGCGACCGCCACCGCCGCCGCCGCCACCTTTGTGACCACCGCCGCCGCCTTTGTAGCCGCCGCCGCCACCGCCGC
>JBGSTM010000005.1:0-4753 GCA_041736495.1 Akkermansiaceae bacterium | reverse complement strand
CCTTCGGACGATGCTCAACTCTCGACTCGAACCCGCTCAACACCAGTCGCTTCGAGCGGAATGCTCAGAAATCCAGCTTTGCTCCGTCTCCGCTGTCCAGTTTTGAACCGTCTCTGTCTAGTTTTGCTCCGGCCCCGACAGGGAAAAAGCTTCCGGGGGGAAGGTGAAGTGCGGCGGTCATAGACGCGCCGCTACAGGGCGGTCAGCGGGCGTAGATGACTTTGCCGGTCTCGGAGATTTCGAGGATCCGCTGACGGATCAGATAACCGATGGCTTTTCCGACGACTTCCTCGGTAAGTTCCCGGTTGAATGCCTGCTGGATGGTGGATGCCAGGGTTTTGCGGTTCTTCGGTCTGATCGATTCGGGATTGTCCAGATCGGCAAGCAGCTTGACGAACCGCTCCTCCGTGCTCATCAGCGCGGGGACTTCCGCCAGGGAATCGCGGCGCGCGGCGAGGATGCCACGATCCCTGAGGTATTTGACGATGACGTCGAATCCCTTGTCCTTGGAGATGATGTGAAAATAGCCGCCGGGATCCTTGGCGGCCTGCATCCCGAGCTCACAGGTGAGCACGAAGTCGAGCGCGTTCCTGCCGGCGGTGGGAGTGCGTGTCACGCCGGCCTTCTCACCGAGCTGGCGGAGCTGGCGATCGATTTCGATGGAGGGGGCCTGCTGTTTGGCCCCAAGCACGAGATTGACGATGGCCGCCTTGTTCTTGACGCGGGAAAGGTCTTTTTCATGCACTTTCTCGGTGTCGATGAAGATGTAGTTGGTGCGTGCCATGGTAGGAAGGAGAAGGAGTGGATCCTCAGGTATCCCCATGTCTATCAGTATGGGCGGTTGATGGGAACCGGAGAATTCACCGCGATGCCGTAGGGTCGTTATGGCCGGAAATGGGAGCTTCGAACGTCCAACATCGAATTTGGAATAGTAGAGATTTTGAAGTGGGCGCGTCTTCTGACGATCAACTAGCAACTTTCATCCAGATCTTCCGGGCATCCGATCAAAAACCAACAATTGGTCCCGGTGACTTATCCCGGCGTTGCTGAGAGGCGGTCTTAAAAATCAAAGATTCGTATGATTCGTCGGATTCGTGGTACCTTGATTCATGAATCTGCTCGGAAAAGTCTCGGGCAAAAGTGACCGATCAAATTCAACGCTCCATTTTTCAGGTAGCCTCTGAGGGCGGCAGTCGAAGGGACTTCTTTATCCGGCAATCCGATCGCATTTCATGGGCGTTTCGCATGTTTGACTGCGGACAGGATGTCCGCGGCAGATAGCGTCCAGAATGAACGCGCCCCGATTGGATTTTTCGGACTGTCGGTAATCCTAAGTTCAGAGACGGGGGCCACGGAACACTCGGAAAGGAAGAGAGTAACGGACGGGCTTGCATTCTCTCAAAAGGGTTGATGGATCAAGCTCCGCAACTTCCTCTTTTTCCGTGTGTTCGGTGTATTTTGACTCAGGATTGGAAAGGGGCTCGTCCATGTCCGCTTCGCTTCCTTTGTGGTTGGCCACCTTCATTTTCAGGGTAATCGCATTCCGGGCGGGGTGATATGGATCTAACGAGGATGCCGGTAGTTCGGCGACCCGGATGTCAATGAGTTGGGAAAGGGGTGGGCTTTGGGGCTTTTGATTTCGCGTGCCATTGGCGGCGAGTTGGAAACTCGCGGTCCCGGGGGGGCGGATTCTAACGAACCGGTTCCGGCAGTGAGAGCTGGGCTTCACGGTAGAGCTCGGCGTTGGATGCCTGGAACTCGGCCTTGAGCCTGACCCGCAGCGTGGAAAGATCCACCAACCGCCAGCCGGTGAAGGTCCAGAGCTGGTCCTTGCCGTCGTGCTCGATGCCGACCAGCAGGTGGACGGCGTCGTCGGTGATTTTCAGGGTTTCGTTTTTCGGCTCGAAATAGAAGGTGCGGAAGGTGCTTTCGGCGGAGCCGTGTTCGACGAGTTTGGGATCCAGATAGAAGACGAGCCTGGATTCGAGATCGACGATGCGGAGGTCCGGGTAGCCGGACCGCTGGTGCTCGCCGGCGCGGTTCGGCGGGACTTCGCAGGTGAGGCCGGGAACCGCGTTGAGATGTTTCTGAATTCCGTCTTCGAAGAATTTCGACGCTTCGTTGATCCGGCGGAGTTCGCGGACCGGGGAGTCGGGTAGGTTGAGCTGGGCGAGGGTGGACTCGAGCGCGGTGGTGATGGCGGCGGTGACCCGCTGGTGGGCGGGATGGTCGGTGAGGGGGAGCACGAGTTTTCCGGAACAGGCTTGGGCGACGGTGGCGAAAGAGAACGTGCGGTTGGATAGATTCTCGCCTAGCAGGGAGCGGACCAGCGCGGCATCCGGATCGCCGGCGAAGGCTGCCTGGCGGGATGTTTCCCGTTCGAATTTCTCCGCATCCTGCCGGAATTTTTCCGACATCCGGGTCACCGGGCGGCGGGGCGGACGGGTGAGGACCCATGCCAGGAGGCCGATGCCAAGAATGATGAAGAGGATGCGGGGAAATTTCATGGGCTTAGGGTCGCCGGGATTGGTGCCACTGGGTGGTGTCGGGCTGGAGCAGCGCCTCGACCGGCATTTCAGCGAGCGGGTGGGTGTCGATGAGGTGGGCGAGCAGTACGAGCGAGGCGACGGAGTCGAACAGCGCGTCATGCCAGGATTTCGCGGGGACGAGTTTCTGGATTCCCGCAGTGAGTCCATGTCGTTCGCAGAGCGCGCCGAGCGAGTGGTCCGGCAGCTCCGGCCAGGCGGCGCGGGCGAGCAGCAGCGTGTCGATCCACGGCCCGAAACCATGGCCGGGAAACGCGCGGAGAAAGCGTTTTTCCGTGCCTTTCCCATGGGCGACGACGACGGCTCCGGCGAGGCGGCGCTTGAACTCCGGCCACAGCATCAGCAGGGAAGGGGCTTCCGCGAGTTGCTCGGGACCGATGCCATGGACTTTTCTCGCCGCCCACTGGATCGGCTGATCGGTGAAGAGATAGGAAACGAACGCGTCCTGGTGACCGCCTGCGGTGGACCATGAGGCGAGGCCGACCTGCACCGGGCTGTCGGTTTTTCCACGCGAGGCCCCCGCCGATTCGAAATCGACGGCGGTGAACCGGCAGTGGCGGACGAGTGGCATGGGATCGCAGGGATCTTGGCGGCGGGTGCGGATCGTGCAAGCATCGCGACGGGTTTGACATGATTCGAAAACCGGGGGGACCAGAACGAATGAGATCGCGACGGTGTCCACAGATTTGCGGATTGACGCAGGATGGCTTGTGCGTCAAAAGTGTTAACAATGAAAACGGCGACGATTCGCGAGGCGCAGCACCATCTTTCCAAGCTGATGGATGAAGTGGAAAAAGGGCATGAGATCGTGCTGACGCGCCGGGGCAAGCCGATAGGAAAACTGATGCCCATTGAGAATCCCGAGGAATCGGCCAGGGAAAAAATCGACTGGGCGGCATGGGCCGCCGCGCAACGGGAATACTTGGAAACCCAGCCCATGCTTGAGGGCAACGCGATTGATTCAGACCGGGAGGGCTATCGTTGGTGAGATGATCTACGTGGAAAGCAATGTGCTGGCGTCAGTCGTCATGCGTGATGCAAACAGCGGGAAAGCCCTGGATCTGATGGCGAGCCAAACTGCTCCTTGTTTCTTCAACCACCTGCTCAAGCTGGAAATCTGCAATGCAATCCGCCTCAAGGTGGCTGAAGGAGCGATGGATGAGGTCGGGGCGGCAGCATGCGAGTGCCAGATAGAGAGCCTGCAGAAATCCGGAATGTGGCAGCTGGTGGAACCGGACTGGGAGAAGGTCTTTCTTCGCTCCATGGGCTTCAGCAGGGCGCATACGTCGCGCCTGCGCACCCGGAGTTTCGATATCCTGCATGTGGCGGCAGCCGTGGAGCTTGGTGCGACCGAGTTCTGGAGTTTTGACAAGCGGCAGCGACGGATCGCTCGCGAGGTGGGTCTGCGGATCAACGCTTGACCGCATGGTCCGTTGACTTTCTTCGTTTTCTCCTTTGCCGACGTTCGATAAACCGGGACGCTGGCGGGGATGTCTTGTTCAGGGCGGTTTCTAGCAAGCGGGGTGGCGAATATCTCGCCGCTGTTCGCGCTGCTGACCCTGGTGCTGGTGCTGGCGGTCCTGATTTCGCTGGTGCTGGTGAAGTTCAAGCAAAGCCTGCTGGTGGGCTATCTGCTGAGCGGGGTGCTGATCGGAAATTTCGGCCTGCTGTGGGTCACCGGCGTGGACAAGGGAAGTCCGGTGATCCTGAATCTGGCGGAAATCGGCGTGGTGCTGCTGATGTTCACGATCGGCATCGAGTTCTCACTGACCGAGTTCAAGCACCTGTGGCGCACGGCGCTGATCGGCGGGGGCCTGCAGGTGGGAATCACGGCGGCCATCGTCGGGTTGTTAGCTACGGCGTTCGGATTTCCTCTCGCGGACAGCATCGTGCTGGGGGCGGCGGTGGCGTTGAGCTCGACGGCGGTGTCGATGATGTCATTCGAGGGGCTCGGGCAGCAGAACAACCCGGGGGCGCGGGCGAGTCTGGGGATCGCGCTGTTTCAGGACATTTTCGTGATCGTGTTTTTCCTGGTGATGCCGGCGCTCTACGGGCAGGGCGACGGATCGGCGGCGGGGCAGATCGGCATCGCGCTGCTCAAGGGCGGGTTGTTTCTGATCGGTGCCTGGTTGCTCGGGCGCTACGGGCTGACGCCGCTGCTGCACGCGGTGGCGAGGACGCGTAGCCGGGAGTTGTTCACGCTGACG
>JBGSTM010000323.1:0-23261 GCA_041736495.1 Akkermansiaceae bacterium | reverse complement strand
CGATGAGCAAAAAAGAGGCCTGATCGCTCCGATGAAGGAGATGAAAATCATGGCGGACGCCGGTCACGTCGCGTGGGACATGGAGCGCTTCCAATTTGTTCACAAACAGGAGGAATTCGACAGCATCCACCCATCGTTGCTTATTGATCTCGACTCCGGGAACGGCGGCGAACTTGTTGATCAGGTCCAAACCGCGGCCGTGGATGCCGGCGACTCCGAGGATGATTTTGTTAGCGGGTGCCTCGGCGGCGCGCAGGGATTCGCGGGACATGAAGGCAAGGGCGGCTCCTGCGGAAAGGGAGGAGCCGACGAAGTGGCGGCGGGAAATTTCGGGATTCATGGGTCAGTTATTTCTGAAGACTCTTTAAATAGGCGATGGAGGCGGGAACTTGGACCGCAATGTTGGGACTTTCGTCCTCGATGTAGTAATGAAGGACGCCTGCTTTTTTCGCAGCTTTGAGAACGGCAGGCAAATCGATCTGGCCGGTACCGAGCGCCACATCATTCTCCACGGGGGTCTTGCCCGATAGATCGCCAACGACGCCTTTTTTGAGATCCTTGAGATGCAGGAGTTTGATGCGCGAGGCATGTTTTTCCATGACGGCGGCGGGGTCGGCACCGGGATGGAGAACCCAGAGGATGTCAAGTTCATAGCTGACGTATTGCGGATCGGTTTTTTCCACGAGCACGTCGAAGAGCGTACCGTCACCATGTTTCACGAACTCGTAACCGTGGTTGTGATAGCAGTAGGTCAGACCGTGTTTCTCCTTGAGCGTTTTGCCGATATCGTTGAACTCGGAAGCGGTCTTTTCCGCGATTTCGAGGCTGAAGGGCTGGCGGTCGGGCAGCCAGGCGACGCGGACGAATTTCGCACCAAGCGTCTTGGCATTGGCGGCGACCTCGTCGGTTTTCATCGTTAGGTCATTCCAGGAGACGCCAAAGGACGAGCAAACCATGCCGCGCTCATCGAGCATCGCACGGAGTTCCACAGCGGTCTTGCCGAACAGGTTGGAGAACTCCATGTCGGTGATGCCGAGAGCCTTGATGGTGTCGAGCGTGCCGGGCACATCCTTGGCGAACTGCTCGCGGTAAGTATAGGACACCATGCCGGGAGCTTGGGGAAACAGGGGTTCCGCCATGGCGAGGCAGGTGGTGAGGGCGATGGCTGCCAGATGCAGCAGCGAGCGGTGGATTCGTGGAATGGATTTCATGGAGATGATGATCTATCAGTCAGAGAACGGGCATGTTCGGTTATGAACCATACCCTGTGGGCGGGTAACAACTTTCGCATTCACTCACTTTCCGCCCATTCGAGGCATGGGAAAGGGTGGGATTGATGACGATTGCCGGAGATGAAACGACCGGGGTGGTTCGCGGGATTTCTCCCCCACCCCGGCCGGTTCGTTTGGTTTGGATTATTTGGCGACGACGCGGACGAACAGCTTCGGATTGCTCGAAACTAGCAAGGGACTCAGCGTCACCTCGACCGTTTGAAGATCTCCAGTGGTGACGACCATCTCGGTCGCCCCCATATCCACCGCCCAGTCATTGCCCAGCGTGCTGGATGTCTCCACGGTGTAAACAAGTGGCGGAGTCGGCACGCCGAGCGTGCGGCGGGTGTAGCTGAACTTGCCGCCTGACACCTGGGCGACGATCGGATTGACCGATGAGCCACTGTTCGGAATGAGGCCGAAAGCGTATTCCTGTTGGTTCGTCAGACCGTCCTTGTCGGGATCCGCGGTGGACAATTGGTCAGCTCCCAGGATCTCCGGAGAGGTGAAGGACTCAACCCATGTGGTATAATCGTTCGCTGCGACGGCGTCCACGATCAGGACCAACTGGGTGTTGCCGCTGGCAAAATCGAGAGTGGCACTGATCCCACCAAGCAATGGCATATTGAGGGTTGGCAAGGTGCCGACAATGGGATTTGCAGCGGTTACCAGAACGTAGGTTCCGACTTCCGCGTTGCTTCCGCCGAGGATGGTCAGGTTGGTGCTTCCTGACAGCGTGAGGGTGTCGGAGATATCGAGGGAATTGTGACCGGCGACGTCCGTATTCACGACGAATGCCAGTCCACCGCCGCTGGCCACGCTGACGGAGTTGATAATCGTTCCGCTACCTCCAAGTTTAGCTCCGCTCGACACGGTGACCGCCTGACTGGAGATATTGCCGTTGATCAGCAAGGTCCCTTCAGTGACCGAAGTTGGTCCCGTGTAGAAGTTATTCACGCCGCCGAGGATCCATGTTCCGGCTCCGGTTTTGGAAATGGAGGTGATGTCGGGGGCCGTCCCGCTGTCCAGAATGTTCGGCAGGATCGTGTTGTCGCCGGTATTCGAGCCGGTGAGGGTGAGGGTTCTCGCGGAGAGAGGCCCGAAGTTTCCGTTGTTGAAACCGACACCCGCATCGAATTTCAGCGGGCCGGTGCCGGATGCATCGATGGTGAAGCTTCCGCGCAGGTCGAAGCGGCGGTCGGTGTTGGAGCCGGAGCCGGTGTAAAGCAAGGTGCCACCGTTGAAGACCAGGTTGTTCGAACCGCTTGCGGAGGCACCGATGCTGCTTGCCACGCCACCGTTTGCCAGGGAAGAAACGCTCAGGACTCCCGCGTTGATGGTGTTGGCTCCGGTGTAGGTATTGGTATTGGAGAGAACAAGGGTTCCCGCGCCGCTTTTTGCAATGCTGGCGACGCCGGCCTGCTCCTGGAGAACTCCTGAAAAAATGGTGGTGCCGGTGTTAGTAACATTGAAGGTCTGGGTGGCCGCTAAGCCAGTGGACCACACGGTTGTCAGGTTCTGGGTTCCCGAGAACTCCAGATTGTTGGTCCCTGCGAAAGAGATCGTCCCGCCTCCGCTGCTGGAGAAAGGTGCGGTTTTGAAATTGAGTGTGCCGGGCGCGCCGGAGACACCAGTTCCGGTCGCATTCGCGCTCATCGTGAACTTGAAGGTCTCCGGGTCGTAGGCGAGAATGCGAGTGTAATTGGGTACGAAATTAGTATAGGTGTTGACCATTTGACCGACGACGGGTTCATCACCATCCACGTAAGTGCCGATGTTGGTCCCGTCATAACTCACGCTGGCACCTGCGCTCGCGGTGCCGGTCGAGCTGGTATAGTTGATGGTGTTCGGGATGGCGTTGGCACCGGTGAGATCGGTGACCGCCAGAAAGGTGCCGGATCCAGTAGAAGTTCGAATCGCACCCGTGCCGAGGGCGTTCTTGTTTCCAAGGGCGACACTCCCGCTGGCATTGCCGAACTCAAGTCCTCCGGAAAACGTGTTGGCGCCATTCAATTCCCAAATTGCGGATTGGGCTGCACCGCCGGTTCTGGCAAGGGTTAGGCTTCCCCCTGCCACACCGTCGGATACGATTCCGTTGATGATGCCGTATCCGGACCCACGCAGGTCGAGGCGGATGCTCAGGCCGGCGGTGACCATGGATCCGGTCACCGGTCCATTCAACGTAAGTGTGCTTCCGCTGGTGCCACTGGCAGTGAATGCGAAGTTCATCGGAGTGGTCCGGCCGGCAGCGGTGAAAATGCCGGCATTGATGATTTGACTCGCGGTCACAGCGGTCGTTGTGGAGACCGTGCCGCCCGAACCATAGATGAAATTCCCGGCGCCCGGGCTGGTGCCGAGGATGTACGAGACTGTGTTTGCGTTATTAAAACTGATGTTTGTCGCCTGATTTGCGCCGACTGTGAGTGTCGTGATGGAGGATGAGCCCGAGAATGTTCCGTTGACCGTGCCACCCGTCCAGTTTGCAGTGTTGTTGAACACATCATCTGCGGGAGTTGCCAGCCACTGGGCGCTAGCGCTGGAAAACATGCCGGCGAAAGAAAAGACAAGTGCCGCGGAGACGCCCGGAATGGCAAACTGGCGGCGGGTGGAGAAGAAGGCGGATATGGATTTTTGTTTCATGGATTCTTGGTTTTTAATGGTGGTGGATTTTTCGCGACGAAAGGTCGAGCAACAGGATGGGGATATCCGGGTTTTCAGGTTTAGTGACGATGGGTGGATAACCGTTTCATTCAACGGTGCCTATCCCTCGAAAGAGCTAGCCAAATGCGGGAGGAGGGTCGAGACGCAGCAATCCCAGCTCAAAGGCGTTGGTGACGGCTTCGGTCCGGTCCGCGGCTTCGAGCTTCTGCAGGATGGCCTTGACGTGAGTTTTGATGGTGTGCTCGCTGATCGCAAGAGCGATGCTGATGTCGCGGTTGGACAGTCCCCTTCGCATGCTGTCGAGCACCTCGACTTCACGTTCAGTCAGTTGTCGCCGGCGCGAGTTCTCGGCGAGGCGGCGATCGATGTCAGGCGAGATATGGCACCGTCCGGCATGGACTTCCTGAATGGCATGAATGAGCTCCGCGCGAGGGACGTTTTTTCGAAGGTAGCCGTATGCGCCGGCCTCGCGGGTGCGGCGCATGTCCTCGACCAGTTCCGAAGTGGTCAGCACGAGCACCCGAGCTTGCGGGAACTCCTTTCGCAGCGACACGAGCGCGGTGATCCCATCCATGTCCGGCATCCGCAGGTCGAGCAGAACGACGTCCGGCTGTGTCAGGCGGTATTGTTCCAAGGTGCCCGCTCCGTCCTCCGCCTCGCCGACGATCTGAAGGCCGGGATCGAGCGAGAGCACGGCGGCGATGCCCATGCGGACCACGGTGTGGTCGTCGGCTAGAAGTATGCGGATGGGTGTGGGTTGTGGCATCAAGTCAGTCGCGAATTCCTTTCAAACTATCACTGGATTTCGGATCGGAACATCGCCCGGATGAGCGAGGTGGAAGCAGCGGGTGGAAAGGACCCGCAGTCCAGTTCATGGTACTTGCGGAAGTATTTTGCCAATCGCCTCAGCGCACGCGCCAAGGTCGGCGGAGAGTGTGGCGATGCCGCAGCCAAGAGCGGGACTTCCCGGCTTGAGAAGGAATCCCGACGGCGGCCCCGTGAGTGCGGCGGCGGCAAACTGCGGATCCGCCTCGATCAAGCCGTCGTGCACGACGTAATCCTCGGAGTTAAAGAACAGATTACGCGTCCAGATGACACGAGTGCTGCCGTCCTGTGCGCTGCCACGCTTTTCCTTACGTCCGTAGGCGACGTTGTTGGCGAAAACGACTTGATCGGACTCGATGGCCGTGAACTCGCCGGCGTTGATGTCCGCTGATTTCTGGTTCATATAACATGAGTTATTGACGACATCCACGTTCGACGAGCGGAAGACATGAATGCCGCGGCCGCCGTTGTCGTAGATGAGGTTGTTCTCAACCAGGGTGCGTCCGTGGTAGGGCGCGCGCGGCCCGTCCCTGTCCTTGTAGTGGGGCTTGAGGGGGTTGGCACGACTGCGATTAAAAACATCAATAATGATGCCGTTGCCGTCGGTGAGGGTGTGACCATTGCCGCCTGATGCGACCTGGACGATGACCTTGAGTTCGTTGTCGTAGCAGATATTGCCGCGGATGATGTTGCGATAGCCTTTGCTAGCGTCGAAGTCGAAGGCGCGACAAAGCGAGATGGCGCTGCCGCCGTACGGGGAGGTCTTGGCGGTATTGTAGATCAAGTTTCCCTCGACATGCAGGTAGTCGCAATCCAGCGCACAGATGCCGCCGGTGCCGAAGCCGTGGATGACATTGTTCAGGAAACGCAGGTGATGACTGCCATAGGAGGGGGCGATACCCACACCGTGGGCTTCCTGTTTCGCCTCGGGATCAGGAGTCCATACCAGTTCGAAGCCTTCGATTTCCACATAAGCAACGCCACCATTCAGATAGAATCCACCCCAGCCGGAGCTGATGATTTTCGGGCGTGCACCGGGAGCAGCCTTGATCTTGATCCAAGCGTCCGGACGGCCGGAGGTCTTTACATTAATTCCGCGTTTTTCCCGGTATTTGCCGGCGGCGACGAGGATGGTGTCGCCCGGTTTGACCACAGCCAACGCTTGTGGAATCGAGCCAAATGGAGACTCGGGCATCCCCTGCCCCGCCGCGTTGCCATGCGGTGAGACATGGAGCGTGCGTCCGTTCGCCGGCACGGGACCTGCGGAAATTTGAGACTTCATGGAGGAAATCCGGGAAATTTGCCGTGCGACCACTTCGGAAGCGTATGAATCCGCAAAACGCCGGGTTTTCGGCAACGTTGATAGGGCGGTTTCCGGGCCGAAGCGGAGCAATTGCAGGTCGGCGATTTCCGCTATCTGCGGGGGATAGCCGAATCGGATCAGGAGGGATGTGGCCATGGCTGCGACGTCATCCTTGCAGGTGAAGGGAATATCAAATCGCTGCCAATCCGAGCTGAGTCCGAGCTCGCCGGCGTAGGCTCGATTCTGGAAATGGATCTGGAATTTGGTGACGCCGGTAGCCTTGTCCGCTGCGAGCGAACGTGCAGCGAATCGGAGGAGCAGTGTGTCGTTTTTCGCCAAAGGAATGACATTGGGGAGTCGCGCCTGCAGGTTGTAAAGATGCTCGGGCTGCTTCCGGGTAATGAGTTTCACCCCCGCTTCGCTGGCTTCAACGGCTCCGGTCTCGGGCGGGGTTGTCCAAAGTCGGAGCATTGAGGCACGCCAATCCGGTGGCGAGGCCAGAGTCCCGGCCGCAGCCAGAGGAGAAGCTTGCGGAACTTCCCCGGCACCGACCGTAGCGAAAGAGATCAAGAGAAATCCATTAAACAACAGCAGGAGATGGTATCGATTCACGTAGGTGGTGGGATGAATTTGTTCCAGCGCACGTTCCAACATGTCTGGTGAAGGAAATACGATATTCGGTGAATCCAAGTTGCAAAACCGGCATCCCCCGGACGAGCGATACACTGGAGACTTGTCGCTTCGCGTGAGCCTTCACATGCTCGCGTCCTTGCGCTGCTTGGTTCCATTTTTGCTTGGTCTTTCGTTATTGGCGATCTCGCCGCAGTCCGCGTCGGGACAGGAGGATCCCGACGTATTGACCAACGTGGCCGAAGTGCGGAACCTGCCCCGTCCGATCGCGGCACAGGAACTTCCTGTCCGGCTGCGGGCGGTAGTGACCTATGACAATCCCGGACTTCTAAGCTCGCTGATCGTCCAAGACGCGACCGCCGGGATATTTGTGGCGCTAAGGCATCTCAAGGATGAGGATCTGGTCGCCGACATTCCGGAAGACCTTGCCTTGATTCCGATAGGCACGGAGATTGAAATTGAAGGAGTGACCGGATCCGGTGATTACGCACCCATCATCCGAGCGTTGCGGGTAAGAAAGACCGGCATGGCCCCATTGCCGGCACCGATCAGACTGAGTGTGCCTGAAATGCGCACCGGCCGCTACGATTGCCAGCGGGTCGTGGTGACGGGTGTCGTCCAGACGGCCACGCGAAATGCCCAGAGCAGCCAGATTGACTTCGACATGGAGACCGAGCTTGGTTCGCTGGTTTTCCACCTCGAGAACGACCCCAAATTGGACATTGGGGGCATGGTCGATGCCGAGGTGACGATCGAAGGGGTCTGCCTGATGTATTTCAACCGGCGCAACGAGCAGGTCGGCACGCATGTGCATGCGGGCAGCATCAATCAATTAACGATCAACCGTTCACCGCCACCGGATCCGTTCGGGGTTCCGTTGATGGAGTTCAACCGGCTGCGGCCCTTCTCTCCAGATCCACGGATTCTTCACCGGCGGCGGATTTCCGGGACGGTGACTTTCATCGAACCGAAAAATTTCCTGATGCTCCAGAACGGCGACCGGGCGGTGCGGGTGAACCTGCTGGAGCAGGGTGAGAATCCGACCGTTCGAATCGGCGATCTGGTGGAAGCCTCGGGATTTGTCGAGGTGAGGGAGTTTTATGCCGAACTGAGCTACGCGCTGGTCCGCAAGTCAGGAGCCGGTGAGACCATTGTCCCGCAGCCAGTCGATCCTCCTCGGGTGATGAGTCCTCCAAATACACCCGCGCAGCGACTGCCGGAAGATTTCGACGGAAGGCTCGTCACGTTATCAGGCAGGCTGCTGGCGGTGGACGGACGGCGGGAAAACCGGCACTTACTGATAGAAACAGATGGAGGCGTGATCGAAGGCGTGACGCCCGGAGCCACCTCGCCACCGCTTCCTGACGGCACGCGGGCTGGCAGCACCGTGCAAGTGACCGGCGTCTGCATGGTCACTTACACGGAAAAGGTTCCGGCCCGAGCGTTCGCCAGGCCGCGGAGTTTTGAAATCCGTCTTCGCACACCGGCGGATATCTCCGTCCTATCCGCCGCGCCGTGGTGGACACCGGTTCGGCTATGGATCGCACTGGGTATTGTTGGCGGCGGCGGACTGCTGGCCTCCGCCTGGGTGTGGACGCTGCGCCGCCGGGTCACCCAGCGAGCCAAGGAACTGGCGGAAGAGATCGAAGCACGCCAAAGTGCCGAGGTGGAATTCGAAGCGACCCTGCGCGAGCGCAAGCGGCTCGCCGCCGACCTGCATGACACCCTGGAGCAGTCGCTAACAGGACTCGCCCGGCAGCTTGAGGCTGCCGACGAACTGCGCGAGGGCGATCCGGACCGCAGCGGCTCACATCTGGGCCTCGCCAGGCAACTGCTGGACCGCAGCCAGGAGGACGTGCGCCGAAGCGTCTGGAACCTGCATTCCACGTCATTGGAACTCCGGTCGCTTTCGGAAGCGCTGCATGAACTCGTCGAATACCGCTCGGCCGACCAGCCGGTATCATTGTTAGTCGAAGTGCAGGGCACCGAAAGACCGTTGCCGGATTTCATCTCGGGAAATCTGCTGCTGCTCGCTCAGGAAGGCATTACCAACACCTTCAAACACGCGGCGGCCAGCACCATCATCCTGCGACTCAATTTCCGCCCCGAATCGCTTGAACTGAGCATCGAAGATGACGGCAAGGGATTCCTGGTCTCAGACGCGCCGGGCCCGCAGGTAGGGCACTTCGGCCTGCAGGGCATGCGCGAGCGGGTGAAACGGATGGGCGGCCGGCTCACCATCTACAGCACGCCCGGCCAAGGAACCATCCTCACGGCTCATCTCAGAAGTTAGAGGGACTCATCTGGAGTTCGTTAGCAAGGAAGCGCGGGTTTTCACTTATCCGGTGAAACTCACGGTTTTGCGGAACCGTCCGGTTTCTTTTCCACTTCCGCCATGGCGGCCAGCAAGCGGCGATCCTCGCTGATCATTTTCATCGCGACCGGACCAAGCCGGGGATCCTCACCGGGAATCAGAAAAACCAACACCCGCTCTTCGGGATGGTATTCCCAGACTGAGGAATAGACCGGGCGCTCGGGCTTGTCATAGAAAAAGAGCTGGACGTCCAGGTTGCGTGCGCTGCCACCGGGATCCGTTTGCACGGGATCCCACGAAGGCGGGATGGGAAAGACCTTCTTATCCATCACGAAAGCCAGCTTTTTCCCGCAGGCGTTGACGAAGCGGATGCTGCCCCAAGGGAATCCCGAGGTATCGTCCTCCAGCAGGACAAGTCGCAGGCCGGTGGCGGATTTGGCGTCCGGCAGGAGGATTAACAGCGGCTGTTTGAGGCCGGCGGGGATCTTGATCCCGCTCGACGCGGGTTCCTCTTCGACCAGCGGTCTATCAAGCGCCTGGATGACCAGCGGTTGATCTCCGCCACTGACTTGGTAGGTTCCGGTGCGGCGGGACGGGTGCATGGCCTGGATGATTTCCTGACCTTTGATTTGGACGATGGCCAACTTGCGTCCGGCCACTTCATGGTCCCAAGCGAGGACCCGGATGGGTATGGCAAGGAGCGATTCGCTGGCTAGCAGGCCCGCGAGGGCGAGGATGAGTAACTGGGTTTGCATGACGGATTCGGTGCTGGGATCAAAGACCTACCTCGGTCTTGGCAAGATGGCGGAAGGAAACAATCGAGTATCTCCTGCCAAAGGTCTGATTGGTCGGATTGAGGTCCGCCATGGCGGTGTGAGGTGTCTGGCTGGCATCGACAAACTCCGGATTCCTCTGAACCACGGCCTCGCACCGCGCGGAGGCCAGCACTTTGCCTGAGGCATCCCTGGCCTCGCCGTAGCTACGGATGGTGAATGTGTCCGAGCGGACTGTCATCACCGGGGCGATGGATTGCAGCACATCCGCCTGGGTCAGGTAGCCGGGGATGCCGACGCCGGTGTTTGCAGGATTGATGTTGGCTCGACCGGCGGGCGGGTAGCCCGATTTGTCGAAGGTGTCGTAAAGCGCGGAGCCGTTGAGATTCGAGTCGTCGATGGCGGCCTGGATCGCCCCCTTGAGACCGAGGTCGGAATTCTCGATGCGGCGGTTCACGAATTCGCCGAGCGAAAGGAAGGGGCCACGTTTCTTGATCTGGAGGACCATGTTTTTGGCGAACTCCACCAACTGCGAATCCGTGAGAGACCGGAAGCCCATCCAGTTGTCATTCTCCACGCCGATCGGATTCCGGAACCGGGAAAAAGCGGTTAGATCCGGATCAGGTGCGGAGCTTCCAGCCGCCGACGGATCTTTCTCGATATTGAAAACACCGTTTTTCATCCCTCCGAGAAACGCGATCCACGCCTTTTCGCTGGTCGAATTGATGTTGAACGCACCGTCCACCTGAAGATTGGCGGCGATCTGAACGCAACCCTCGGGCTTGAGCAGATCCTTCTTCAAATCCGCGACGGGCGTGCTCCCCGGGTAGAGACGCATCCGGGCGTCACGGAGCGGATTGTTGACCGGATCGTCGATGAAATTCTCGAGCACCTTCTGATAATCCTCCGTCACGTTGGCGACGTCCTTGGTCCATGCGTCGGGACTGCCGGTCGCCGGGCCCGGTGCCAGCGTGGGTGCGGCACCGCTGAAGAAGAATGAATCCCAGAGGCTCTCGTTGGCGAGATAGGAGAAATCGTAGACCGGGAGCTTTTCGACCGAGATCGTCGCCATGCCTCCGCCGGTTCCGGCGTCTTTCTTGAAAGCGTCGAACACCTCGGCTGCCTTGTTCTTCGCGAGATAAGCGCTCGCCCAACTGTTGCCAAACTGATAGGCGGGTGAAAAGGCAGTTCCTGACAGATCCGCGTGCTGGAGTCCCGCCAACGAGAGAATGGGAGCCTGCGGAACCTCGAAGAACGATAGATGGGTGCGACCGGTGAAAGAGTTGCTGGACGCTCCGTAGTAAGCCGACCGCCCGCTCTTGGTCTGGATGATCGCGTTGATGGAATCCAATTCCCTCATCTTCGTCTCGTAGTGGGGAGCGGAGACGAATTTCCCCTTGGTTAGATAGCCGTTGATGAACGGCTGTCTTGGATTGATCGTGTGGACAAGATCGGACCGGCGGCTGGCCTCCGCATCCGCCGCCACGCGGTGGTAAGTCTCGAACATGCCGAATGGCTTCCTGAGGGCGGGATTGGCGAGTTCGACGGCGCTCATCCGGACGGAGCGGATGGTGGTGGCGGCTCCGGAACTGATGATGTTGGTCGACTGCACCTCACCCACCGCCTGGCCTCGCTGGGTCAAGCCTGTGGATTTCAGCCGCGTGGCATCCTCAAGTCCGACGTTGAAGGGCGTGTCGAAATAGTTGCCAGAGTCCGCCGTGTCGTTCATGGGAATGATCGCAACTTCCACCAGGTCCGTCGGCTGAATCATGCGGGTCGGTTTGATCCCCACATCCCGCGTTGGATTGTACATCGGGATGGAAAAACCTCCGGTCAGCGAAAAATCGCCGGAGCCCTCGACCGGACGGAGATAAACCGTGCGATTCTTATTGTCTCCGGTCACGGTGAAATCAACGGGATCCGGACTGTTAGGCACAAACACCCTGACTTCGCCCGGCGCGAATCGGATGCTCTTGCCTGATCCGACCGTGGACGACCCGTCAGGAGTGATTCCCGCAAAGAAGAACGGTTCGCTGCTTCTGTTGGATGATTCATGGATAAACGAGCCCATACTGTGCCCACCCCGATAGGTTTGCTCCTCCCACTGTTGGACGCCCGACGCCGAGAAGCATTTCCAATTGATGCGCATGGGCATGTCCAGCCATGGATAGGCCACCGCTCCCTCGATTTCCAAAGCCACGTTATACGGGTTCCAGAGTGTGATCACCGGCGTCAGAATCAGCCGTGGTGCCGTCCCGGACAGGCCGGCGCTGAAGACGTAGAGCACACGGTCCAGAACCGGACGGTATCCGGTCTGGCTTTTCAATGCCGGCGGAGATGCGGCAGGTGACGGACTAATGCTTCCGGATGGCTGCGCGAGCGCCACGTGATCCATGCCACGCTCGAAAATCGTGGGTCCGTCCGCCGTGGAATAAACATGATAGGGCGTGCGGTAGAACGACCGCAGGGTGCCAAAAGTCGGCGCGGCTGCAGCGGGATATTGATTGGTGGTATCCGCCCCGGCGAATAGCAAATCGGCTCGCACGCTCCCGGAATCGGTGAGTGGCTCGAACAAGGGACGCTCTCCCTTGTAAGCCGAAGGAATGTTCATCTGCGGGGCACCGGCGGCCCGGAACGGATTCTTGATTGATCCCCAAGTATCTTTTTTGAAATCGGATTCCGCCATTTCGAATCCCAGGCTCAAATCCGTCTTGAGGCCGCCGTTGACAACATCTGTCAGTAATCCATTTCCCTGCGCGGTGAAATGAGCCCCCTCATGTACGGGAGGATCCGCCTTCCACAGGTCGGTATCAAGCTCGGCTTGCGCCAGGCTGATCACCTTGGAAGCGCGGGAATTCCATTGACCTTCAGGGTGATTGTAGGTCTCGGAAAGTGCCAGCGTGGGGCGTGCTTGAGATTGTAAATCGTCATTGGTAACGCGGCTATCTTTGTCCGGCCCGGCGACGTTGATCTTGGCTCTCGTCGCAGCCTGAACCACCGCCCAAGCCATCGTTCCCGATGAGGCTGGACCCGATTTCACTTCGACCCTCGATCCAGCCAGTTGGAAGCCATCGGATTTCATGGAGAACAAATTGACAGGATCCGTCAGGGTCGCCGTGACCGCCCAGTCTTTACCAGCGAGATCACCCGGGGTACCGGAGGACGCCAGCCAGCCTACGAACTGATTGTTTTTTTCCGCTTCGTAATTGGGAGCTCCGGTCGGGTTTTCTGCAAGTCCGGGCGACCATGATTTCCAAATTCCGACAAGATTCGGGTTCTTTGCGCCGTCCACAATCGAGGCATCCACCGTGATCCGCCGGTCGTCGCCTGCATTTTTCTGCAGCTCTCCCAATGCCATCATCAGCGCCAGTCGCGCATTCGCTCTGGCAATGCTGCTGGCAGATTCCATCCCGCTACGCCGAAGGGAAATCGAGCTGAGGGACAACAGACCGACCGCGATCACGGTCAACAGGATCATCAGGCTCAAAGTAACAACGAGGGCAAATCCCCTCGTTCTGGCAGGCAGGAACGGCGTGGCTTTCATCGTGAGATCTGTGGGATTTTTAGAACTGGGATGGATTCACCTGTTAAAAATCTCATCTTGGGAATGTAGAGCCGCCGAATGCACAAAGTATATCACTCTTCCGAGCTAGCTAGCCCGACCAACCGGATGCTTGGCGAAAATAAGCATCCATCGCCCCGAAACCGTCATTTGCGTTGGTTGCACACCGCAGGCAAAACATCCGCCCGCATCGCCTACATACCTCGAAGTAGTGATGTCATGGTCGTCAGCAATCTCAATGGTCAGTGCCCCCGGCGATTTCAATACCGTTAGCTTCTCCACCTACCGGATCACAGCAGGAGCAACATCAGAAGTAGAGTTTGAGTCGCACGTGGCAGTCAAATCTGCCACGTGGACTTACCTGATTCCGGAATACTCCGATTCGCCCGAGCACATCGTCTGGGAAGAAACCGATGAAAGCCTGTCTCAACTTCCCACTTCCTGGGTAGTCAGCTCTCAGGCCGGGATGAATTTGCCTTACGGCCAGCAGGGGGTGCGCTTCGCGTCGTTTTAATGCCTGCTAGAGCAGGCTCTGGATTGCGGTTCATGAGGAAGTTTCTTCGGCCATTCATCAGCTTCTCGCTTCGCGGGCGGACTGAAGTCCGCGCTCCGATTTTCAGACTGCTTCTTAAACAATCACTACGTCCACGATCAGGTCGTGACGCTCGGGGAAGGTGTCGGTGACGACTTGGAACGGGAAACAGATGCCAAACCTGCCTACTTCGGCCGGATCATTTCGAACAAATCCCCCGTTATGCAATACCAGTTCGGCACCGACATGCGGCCCACGGGATGAAAACGGTCTCCCCTCACGCGCAGCGTTTCCGGGTCGAAATACTCTTCCCTCACCTGCACCCGGTGAACGATGCCCAGCACAAGGCGATTGCTCCCGACCATCTGGATGGAATGCACCTTGCACTCCAGCGCGGCCGGCGCGGCGGCGATCCGGGGCGGCGCGACGGATGACGATGCTGCGGTTTCGAGGTTTTCCTTTTCGGTTTCACTGACACCGTAAGGCACGGCGGCGGAGGTCCGGTTCATCGCATCGGCCAGCGATTCATCGACTAGATTCACCACAAACTCGCCGGTGCGCTCGCAGTTCCGAGCGGTGTCTTTCGGTGAGCCATCGTCGCGATCACCCGGTGCGAAAATCACCAGCGGCGGGTCGTCACCGAACACGTTGAAAAATGAAAATGGCGCGGCGTTCACACTGCCGTCCTCGTTCAGCGTGGTGACCCAGGCAATCGGCCGCGGGGTGACAAGTCCGGCTAGAATCGGATAGGCACGGTCGGCGTGGGTGGTGAGCAGGTCGAGTTCGATCATGACTTTGAGTCCCGCACGATACTCGTCGTTTCCCCGTCCGCAAACTTGGTGCGCATGATTTCACCGGGTTTCAAGCTGACCGCCGAGGTGACGATTTTTCCATCGGACCCGAGCGTGATCGAGAAGCCGCGCTGGAACGCGGACTCAGGCCCGAGCGCGCGCAGCAATCCGCGGAGGCGGACCATGTGTTCGGCCCGGGAAGTCACATTGTCCCTGCCCGCACGCTCGAAGCGCTGGCGCAGGGCGGCCACGGTTTCCATCCGCCGCTCCAGCACCATCGCCGGGTGATGTGACTTGTGGCGGGCGCGGGCCTCGTTCAAGCGGGCGGTTAGAGCTTCGACCGCGTTGCGGTTGGACCTGAGAAGCCGCGCCCGCACGGAGTCGAGGCGCATGACGGATTCGCGCAGGAGTTTTTCGCCATCGCGTTGCAGGACACCGCGCTTGAGGGCATCGACTGCGATTTGCGAACTCATCAGCCGCTCGCGGGTGACCCGGACCATTCGCCGCCGGATTTGCGCCAGTCGCGCCATCAACTCCGCGCCATCGGCGACGGCCAGCTCCGCGGCGGCGCTCGGTGTGGGTGCCCGCAGGTCGGCGACAAAGTCCGCGATGGTGAAATCGATCTCATGGCCGACGGCCGAGATGATCGGAATCGGACAAGCGGCGATGGCCCGTGCCACGACCTCCTCGTTGAAATTCCAGAGATCCTCGATGGATCCACCGCCGCGGCCGACGATGAGCACATCGCACCGCGGATAACCGGATTTTTCCGGCTCGCCCAGCTTCGCGATGGCTTGGGCGATTTCCATCTCCGCTCCCCTGCCCTGCACCCGCACCGGAAACAACACCGGCTGCACCCACGGCGCGCGGCGCGTGAGCACGTTGAGAATGTCCTGAAGCGCGGCTCCGGTGCCGGAAGTGATGAGTCCGATCGTCCGCGGAAATGGTGGGATCGGCATCTTCCGATCGGCGTCGAACAGCCCTTCGGCATGCAGCTTCCGCTTGAGCGCCTCGAACTTCGCCTGCAAGTCGCCCGCTCCCGCGCGTTCGGCTTTTTGAACGATGATCTGAAGTTGTCCCCGCGCCTCATAAACACTGGCCTCCGCGAACACGCGCACTTTTGCTCCGTCTTCCAGCGCATCCGCTCCCTCGCGTTTTCTGGCCCCGAACATGGCGCAGGAAATCTGCGCCCCCTCATCCTTCAACGAGAAATACCAGTGGCCGCTGCCTTGTTTGCGAAGGTTCGAGACCTCGCCTTCCACCCACGTTTCACCGATCTGCACTTCCAACAGATTCTTCATCCGTCGCAGCAACTGCGTCACGGAAAGCGCCTTTTCTTCCGAGGTCCTGGGTTTCGAAAACAAATCCACGCGGCAATCTGGCAAGCCTTGCGGATTTTTCGAGCGGTAAGATCGACAAGTGCGAAGTGCGCACTTGCCGGCGTGGCACCCCGCCACCGGGTGCCCGACTTGCGCGATAATTGAAGTTGAGCAACCTGCTCCCAGCAGCCACCTTGCCGCCGGGCGGTCCACCCTGGCAGGCGAGATTTCCCGAATTTCCACTCACCACTTCACCATGCTCCTCCACTTCTTCAAAATGAACGGTGCCGGCAATGATTTCATCATCGTCGACAACCGCGATCTCTCGCTCTCCAAGGAACTCGACACCGACACGATTGCCGCGCTCTGCGACCGCCATCGCGGCATCGGCGCGGATGGACTGCTTGCCGTGGAACCTGCGCAGAAGGGCGCAGATTTCCGATTCCGTTATTACAATGCGGACGGCGGCGAGGCTGAGATGTGTGGCAACGGCGCGCGCTGCTTCGGCCGCTTCACCGCCCATCTTGGTGAAATCGTTTTGAAAAAGGTTACCTTCGAGACCATCGCCGGCACGCTCGCGGCAGAAATGGTGGGAGAGGATGTGCGCATCGCCATGTCCGAACCGAAGGATCTCAAACTCAATACCGACGCCAAAATCCCCGGCTTCGACAGCCCCTTGCATTTCGTGAACACCGGCGTCCCACACGTCGTCGCCTTCCTCAAGAGCCCGGAAGCGCTCGATGAATTCGACGTTTACAACCACGGTGCCGCGATCCGCAACCACAAGGCTTTCGCCCCGGCCGGAACCAACGCGAACTTCGCCGCCGTGCTCGCGCCCGGCCACATTTCCATCCGCACCTACGAGCGCGGCGTGGAGGATGAAACGCTCGCCTGCGGCACCGGAATGGTCGCCTCGGCGCTCGTCCATCATCTGCTCACCGGCGCTCCCAGCCCGATCAAAGTCGATGTGGAAGGCGGCGATACTTTGGAAATCGGTTTCGAAAAATCCGGCGACCAGACATTCAAGAACGTCACCCTCACCGGCCCGGCGGATTTCGTGTTCGAAGGAGAAATCGATATCTGAAACGCGGGATCAGCCGCGGGCGAGGAGTTTGTCGGGAGTGATCGGCAGATCCCGCACGCGGATGCCGGTGGCATGATAGACGGCGTTGGCGATGGCTGCCGGGATGCCGACAAGCCCCAACTCGCCCATGCCCTTCACGCCTAGCGGATTCACGATCTTGTCATCCTCTTCCACAAAAATTGTTTCGATGTGATGCACGTCCGCATGGACCGGCACATGATAACTTTCCAGCGAGGCATTCATCATCCGGCCATAGCGGTGGTCGACTTCGGTTGCTTCCTGCAGTGCCATGCCGATGCCCCAGATGACGCCGCCGATTTCCTGGCTGTGCGAGGTTTTCGGGTTCATGATTTTTCCACACGCCGTCACTTCGATCACGCGCGTGACACGGACGATTCCGAGGTCTGGATCCACCTTGACCTCCACAAACTGCGCGCCGTGGGCGGACATCGAATATTTTTCGCGTTCTTCCGACGGGCCAGTCTCGTGGGTCACGCTGATCTCCTGCATCCCGTTGGAATTCATGAGTTCTCCGATGTCCACCTGGGTGTCCGCCCCGAGTTGAAGCTTGCCGTCGAGCATGGTGACCTCGTCGGCTTTCGCTGCTGCGAAGGGAGAGTCATTTTTCTTTTTGGCCAGATCGATCAGCTTTGTTTTAATTTCCTGTGCGGCCCCATGAATCGCAGAGCCAACACTTGCGGTGGTCCACGATCCGCCCTGCGAGGGAGCTTTCGGAAACCGGGAATCACCGAGTTCGAATTTCACCTTTTCCGCCGCGATTCCGAGGTGTTCGGCGGCGATGATGGTCATGACCGTGTAGGTCCCCGGTCCGATGTCGGTGGTGGCGCTGGTCACGCTGGCGGTGCCATCGGAGCGCAACGTGACATTGGCGCTCGCCTTCATCTGCATGGCGGGCCAGATGCCGGTGGCGGTTCCCCAGCCGACCAACAAATCACCGTCGCGCATCGAGCGCGGCTCCGGCTTGCGATCCTTCCAACCGAATTTCTCCGCGCCGAGGCGATAACATTCGCGCAGCGCCTTGCTTGAAAACGGCTTGCCGCTGTCCGGGTCCGTTTCGGAATAATTGATGAGCCGGAGTTCGAGCGGATCAATCTTCAAGGCGTAGGAAAGCTCGTCCATTCCGCATTCCAAGGCGAACATCTGGGAGACAGCACCCGGAGCGCGCATCGGCGCGGGCGTCGGCAGGTCGGTTTCCAGACTCTGGAACTTGGTGGTTAGATTGGGACACGCATAAATCATCCGTGCGGTCATCAGGAAGTCCTCGGAGTAATCCTTATACGACGAGGTGTTCATCACCACCCGATGGGAGAGCGCGGCGAGCTTGCCGTTCTTTTCCGCCGCCAGGGAAATTTTCTGCCAGGTATCCGGGCGGTAGCCGTGACCGGTGAACGTCTGTCGGCGGGTGTAGGAAAGCCTAACCGGCCGCTTCAATTCCCGCGCGGCGAGCGCGACGAGCGGCGCGTAATAATGCACGGCGAGGCACGAGCCAAAGGCCCCGCCGACGAAATGGGCGATCACCTCGACGTTTTCCGACTCCACCTTGAACAGCCCCGCCAGACGATCGCGGAGCTGATAGACATTCTGCGTCTTGTCAAAAATCGTGAGTTTCCCGTCCTTCCAGAATGCGGTCGCGCCGTGCAGTTCGATGGGGTTGTGATGCTCGATGGGGATGTGGTATTCCGCCTCGATTTTCACCGGTGCGGCTTCAAACGCCTCCTGGAAATTCCCCCGCTCCTTGGATTCCGCCTGCGCCTTGGTATCCTTCGCTTTTCCAAGCCGGTCGGACATGTGCGTGCTGAAATCCTCCTCGGCATACTCGACTTCGATCAGGTGTGAGGCATGCCGAGCCTGCTCGAAGGTTTCCGCGACGACGAGTGCGATCGGTTGGGCGTTGAACAGGATTTTCTCGTTCCGGAAGGCGAAGAAATCGGCGACGTCGGCGCTTCTTTCCTCCGGTGGCGGTGTCAGCATGCCGGGCAGATTGAGGTGGGAGAATATTTGGAGAACGCCGGGCGCTTTTTCCGCTTTCGAGAGGTCCAGCTTGCGGATGCTTCCCTTGGCGATTGCGCCGAGACGCAGATAGCCGTAGGCCATGTTAGGAAGTTCGAATTCGGCGGCGTATTTCGCGCGGCCGGTGACTTTCGCGAGTCCGTCGACCCGGCGCATTTCTTTTCCGATGTATCGCATGGTGGGAGAGGGTTGGAAGGATCAGGCGGTTTTTCCGGCGGCTTGTTGCAGGGCGCGAACGATGGCTCTGCGTCCCAGTTCGACCTTGTAGGAGTTGTGTTCCAGCGCTTTCGCGCCGGCCATTTCCGCATTTGCAGCGGCTTCGAAGTTCGCGGCCGTCGGGGGTTTTCCGATAAGGACCTCCTCGGCCTTCAATGCCCGCCACGGCTTGTGCGCCACGCCACCCATCGCGATGCGGGCGTTTTTGATCGATTCGCCATCCATTTCGAGGCCAACGGCGACGGAGACCAGGGCGAACGCGTAACTCGCGCGGTCGCGCACTTTCAGGTAGTAATGATGATCGGTGAAATTCGATTTCGGCAACTCGATGGTGATGATCAACTCGCCGCGCTCCAGATTCGTATCGCGCTCCGGAGTGTCGCCGGGAAGCCGGTGGAATTCGGCGATCGGAATGACGCGCTCGCCGTCCGGCCCGCTCACCCGGACGCTGGCGTCCAACGCAGCCAGAGCAACCGCCATGTCCGACGGATGAACCGCCACGCATTTGTCGCTCCAACCGAAGATCGCATGCGTTCGGTTCAATCCCTCAAGTGCCCCGCAGCCGGATCCGGGACTGCGTTTGTTGCAGGGCGTGGCGGGGTCATAGAAATACGGGCAGCGCGTTCGCTGAAGCAGATTGCCGCCGTTCGTCGCCATGTTGCGGATCTGCACGGTGGCGGCGGAGAGAATGGCGCGCGAAAGCAGCGGATAGTTTTTTCTAACCAGCGGGTGGTTGGCGGTATCCGCGTTTTTCGCCAGCGCGCCCAGCGACAGGCCATTTTCCGTTTCACGGATTTCCGTGAGATCGAGACGGGTCACATCCACCAGATCCGTGGCGGTCATGATGTCGTCCTTCATCAGGTCCAGCAGATTCGTGCCACCGGCCAGGAACCGTGCCTGTGGGCGGGTTTCCAAAGTTTTCACCGCGTCTCCGGCGGTTTTCGAACGGACGTATTCAAATGGTTTCATGGGCGAAGTCCTTTCTGATCAGGGCCAGTTCCTCTTCGGTCGCGAAGCCCCAGGTGCGGGCGGATTTCTTGTTGGAATGCACGTCGCGGATGGCTGCTAGAATCTGCGGATAGGCGGCGCAGCGGCAGATATTGCCACTCATGCGCTCACGGATTTCATCGTCGGAAAGCTCGACGGACGGAGAGTTGAGATCGGGAGTGACGAAGCTGAGCTCGCCGCGCTTGGCCTCTTCCAACAGCGAGACCGCGGAGCACAGCTGGCCCGGCGTGCAGTAACCGCACTGGAATCCGTCGTGCTCGATGAAGGCTTCCTGCATCGGATGCAGCCCGTCGTCGGTGGCCAGACCCTCGACGCTGGTGACGTCGCCGCCATCGACCTGCGCGGCGAGCGTCAGGCAGGACAACACGCGCTTGCCATCGACCATCACCGTGCAGGCTCCGCACTGGCCGTGGTCGCAGCCCTTCTTGGTGCCGGTTAGACCGAGCGTTTCGCGGAGGGCGTCCAGCAAGGTCACCCGCGGATCGAGGGTCAGCGTTTTCGCCGCGCCGTTGATGGTGAAACTGACGGGAATCCCCGCTGCGGAGGTGGTGGCGGCGACTCCATCCGCCAACGTGGCCGCCTGGGCGTAGGTCCTTTGCTCGGTGAGGATTTGCATGCCGAAAACGCCGGCACCGGTGCTTGAGACCAGTTTGAGAAACTCGCGCCGGGGAATTCCCCGTCCCGCAAGTTCGTCCAGCAGGGCTTTTTCGTCGTCCGAAAGCGAATCCGGCGCTGACCCACCGCAGGCGGGCCGTTTCAAGGGGTCATCATCGTTGTGCATGGCTGGCAAGGGTTCGGAAATCCTGGAAATCAGAAAACCAGCCGACAAATTAGCGGGCATTTCGGGCAATGCATCGAATTTTTGAGACAAAATTCCCGCCAACTGAGGATACGGGGTTGAGTGAGGGCGAAAACGTCACCCTCACAGTCCCGCCGGATTCCGTGTTCGAGGGGGAAATCGATATCTGAATTCTAGATGTTCATCTCATTGAGCATCTTCGTCGC
This sequence comes from Akkermansiaceae bacterium, assembly GCA_041736495.1. GTDB lineage: Bacteria > Verrucomicrobiota > Verrucomicrobiia > Verrucomicrobiales > Akkermansiaceae > Luteolibacter. Next base: position 1,936 of record JBGSTM010000323.1, on the reverse strand, counting down.
CTCGTCGAGTTGGCGCATGAGGCCTTGGAAGGCGATGTACATCAGCCAGCATGTCCCCGCGATGAGCAGGGTGAGTATCACCTTCACGACCGGATGCCATTTGGGATGCAGCCAGACCAAGGGCAGCGCGAATGGCGGCACCGTCACGAATGTCAGGACGATGAACGCCGTTTTGAAATACCACGGCAGTTGATCAGCAGGTAAGGCCGGGGGTCCGGCGTATGCCAGGCGTTTCGATCCGTCCAGAAACTCGTGGCAATACCTGCACTTGATCGCGTCATCCTGGATTTCTTCCGCGCAAAAGGGGCATTTTTTCATGGTGGGTGAGCTGCGGCGGATTCTGGACTGAATTTTTGCAATGTCCATCCGTTGGGTCACGCGGCGGGCCTAGCCGGGAAATTTCCTCATTTCCGCAGGATACAGCTTGGACGTGCGCCCGGTTTTGTCCATCGTCCGCCCGGCATGCATTTTCCCGGCACTTATACCGCTCTCATCACTCCTTTCCGCAACGGCGAAATCGATGTTCCTGCTTTCAAGTCACTCATCGAGAGGCAGATCGCCGCAGGAATCGACGGCATCGTGCCGGTCGGCACGACCGGGGAATCCCCCACGCTGGACACGGAAGAACACATCGAAGTGATCCGCCTGGCGGTGGAATTCGCTGCTGGCCGCTGCCAGGTCGTGGCCGGCACCGGGGCGAACGCCACTGCGGAAGCCATCGAACTCACCGAAGCCGCCGAAGAGCTCGGCGCGACCGGCTCGCTCCAAGTCTGCCCCTATTACAACAAGCCGTCGCAGGAAGGACTTTACCTTCATTTCAAGGCGATCGCCGAGTCCACGAACCTGCCGATCATGCTCTACAGCGTGCCCGGGCGCTCGTCCATCGAGATCGCCCCGGAAACCGCCGCACGGCTGGCAGCGGACTGTCCGACCATCGTCGCGATCAAGGAAGCCGGCGGATCCGTGGACCGCATCAACCAGCTCGTGCAGGCGCTGCCCGCCGATTTCGGCATCCTCTGTGGTGATGATCCGCTGCTGTTGCCCTTCGTCTCCTGCGGAGCCACCGGACTGGTATCCGTCGCCTCCAACCTGATCCCCGAGGTGATGGTGCAGCTCGTCAAAGCGTGTCTCAGTGGAAATTTCCCCGAGGCGCTTGCCCTGCAAAAGCAATACTACCCGCTGATGCGCGGTCTGATGTCACTCGACGTGAATCCGGTGCCGATCAAAACCGCAGTCGCCTTGCAAGGTCACTGTCTGCCGGACTTGCGCCTTCCACTCGCGCCGATGAGTGACGGGGCGGTCTCACAACTCACCTACCTTCTCAGCAGCTACAACCTTCTCCCCTAACACAGCCATGCCATCACCCAAACTTTTCGCTCCCGGTCCCGTCGATGTTTCGAAGGAAACCTTCGCCGCCATGTCACATACCATGATCGGCCACCGCGGCAAGGATTTCGAGGAACTCTATGCCTCGACCCAGCCCGGCCTTCAGGAAATCTTCGGCACCGCCCGTCCCGTTTTCCTGTCCACCTCGTCCGCCTGGGGCGTGATGGAAGGCGCCTTGAACAACCTGGCGAAAAAGAAGGTCCTCTGTCTCTGTTGCGGCGCGTTTTCCGACAAATGGTTGGACGTTGCCCGGAAATGCGGCTTCGAGGCGGAAGCCGTGCAAGTCGAATGGGGCCAGGCCATCGACCCGGAAGCCGTCCGCGCCAAGCTCATGGAGGGCGGCTTTGATACCGTTACCTTCATCCATTCGGAGACTTCCACCGGTGTTCTCAACGACCTCACCGGCATTTGTGAGGTGGTGAAATCCTTCCCGGACACCATCTTGATTGTCGATTGCGTTTCCTCGCTTTCCACCGTGCCGGTGGACATGGACGCGAACCGGATCGACGTCATGCTGGCCGGTGTCCAGAAGGCGCTCGCGCTTCCTCCC
>JBGSTM010000315.1:0-5420 GCA_041736495.1 Akkermansiaceae bacterium | reverse complement strand
GAAATGCCCAAGCACGACGGGCGGGTGAAAATGATCGGAATTTCCCGCGCCTTGCAGGAGGTTTTCAAACTTGTGGGCCGGGTCGCCCGCTCGGATGCGCCGATTCTCATCGCCGGCGAAAGCGGCACCGGTAAGGAACTGGTTGCCAAGGCGGTGCACGAGTACAGCCCACGCCGGCAGAAGGAGATGATCACCATCAACTGCGGCGCCATTCCGGAAAACCTTCTCGAAAGTGAGCTCTTCGGCCACGAAAAGGGATCGTTCACCGGGGCCATCGCCCGCCGCGCCGGACGCTTCGAACAGGCGGATGGCGGCACGCTTTTCCTCGACGAAATCGGCGACATGCCGCTTTCCATCCAGGTGAAACTGCTGCGCGTGCTTCAGGACGGGTCGTTTTCCCGGGTGGGGGCGAATGAAACGCTTTCCACCGACGTGCGGATTGTCGCCGCGACGCACAAAAACCTGGTGGACGAAGTCGCCGCAGGACGGTTCCGCGAAGACCTTTATTACCGGCTCAACGTGGTTGAAATCAAGATCCCCGCGCTGCGCGAGCGGATGGAGGACATTCCGCTGTTGGCCGAATATTTCCTCCAGCGCATCACCCGCAAGAACGGGATGGCCCGCATCCGCATTTCCGCAGAGGCCATCACCACGCTGCAATCCCACCACTGGCCGGGAAATGTGCGTGAGCTGGAAAACACCATCGCCCGCGCCTGCGCCCTCGCCTCCTCGCAGATCCTCCTGCCCGCGGACATTCCGCTGGCCTCCGCGCCACGGAAATCCGCCGCGGACTTCACGGCGGCGCTGGACCAGCTGATCAATGCGGCTCCTTCCGGCGAGGATCTCCTCGAATGGCTCAGCGGTGAAATCGCCGGCCGCATTCTCGAACGCGCGGACGGCGACCTCAAGGAAGCCTCCAACACGCTCAACCTGCCGCTCGCCGATTTGCGCAAACTATTGTCCCACAAGAAGTGACATGCTCCACATCGTCGAACACCCGTTGATTGCCGACGAGCTGACCCGGCTCCGGGATCCGGCGTGTCCGTCGCCCGAATTCCGCCAGCGGGTCCGCCGGATCGCCTCGCTGATGGTGCTCCCGGTGACTGCGAATTTCGAAACCGCAGTGGTGCCGTGCAACACGCCGCTGGAAATCACCTCCGGGGTGAAACTGACCCGCGGCGTCATCCTCGTGCCGATTTTGCGGGCGGGATTGGGATTTCTCGATGGATTTCTCGATCTCCTCCCCCAGGCCTCCGTCGCCCACATCGGCCTGGCGCGGAACGAAACCACCTTGGAAGCGGAATCCTACTACCTCAAACACCCGCCGGTGTTGGGTGAGCAGGAGGTCATCATTCTCGACCCGATGCTGGCGACCGGCGGATCGGCGATTGAAGCGGTGCGCCGCCTGCGGGATGCCGGCGCGAGTCACATCCGTTTCGCCTGCCTCGTCGCGGCTCCGGAGGGGATTTCCGCACTGTCGGATGCCTTTCCGGATCTGGGAATTTACGTGGCTTGTGTCGACCGATGCCTGAATTCCTGCGGTTACATCCTGCCCGGGCTCGGCGATGCGGGTGACCGGCTTTTCGGCACCAGCGCCTGAGGATCGGGCTGGCAATGGGCGTTTTCTCGCTTTAGTTTCACCGGACCGATGAAGTTGTGGCCCCTTTTCCCCCTCATCCTGCTTGCTCCGCATGCCGCCATGGCCGAACCGGCGCAGGTTTCGGCATCGAGAAAAGGCGATGAGGCGCTCGCCGCCGGGCTGTGGGAAGTGGCGGAAATGCATTTCCGGCAGGGATTGGCGGACGCGTCGCTCACACCCGACGCGAAATCCAAGGTCGCGATCCGTTTGGCGGAATCCCTCGTCCGTTCGGGAAATCCGGCGGAGGCACTGGAGATCCTCGGGCAGTCGTTCGTGGAGAAGGACCCGGAAACCCCTTTCTGGAAAGCCCTCGCCCTCGTCGGCCAGAGTCGCATTTCTGAGGCAGCCGGGATTCTATCCACGCGTTTGGCGGATCCAACGGCTCCCTACCGCACGGAGACCAGCCTGACCCTTGCGAGCCTCCAACTCGCCCTCGATCAACCGGAAGCCGCGCTTGCGACTCTCACCGCACTCATTCCGGAAGCCGGGGCCACCTCCCTCGCAAGCATCCAGCTCAACCAGGTGGAAATCCTGCTCGACCTCAAGCGCACCGCAGAAGCCCGCGAGGCGATGCCGCCAACCGGAAAAATCACCGCCAAGGACCGCCAGCGCGCTGCCTTTTTAGACGCACAACTGCTTCTCAGCGAGGGAAATCCGGCGGCAGCTCAGGCCGGATTTCAAGAGCTCGTCAATCAACCTCAGGGCCAGGCGCTTCCGCTCCATCACTCCGCAGCGATCGGTTTGGCCGACGCCATTCACGCTCAGGGAAATCAGGAGGAAGCCGCAAAATCCCTCTTGGGGTTTCTTCAGGACAACCCGGATTCGCCGAACCTCGCGGCGATTTTCCAGCGCGTCCTGCAATGGCTGCCCGAGAAACCGGCCGCCACCGATCCGATACTTGAACGCATCGCCCAGTGGATTACCCCGCCCGTGCTGCCGGCCATCGGAGCGATCTCCATCAGCCCCACGGAGACCGGCGGAGCTGCGGTTTCCGCATGGCCGGTGCCCTCCGATCCGGATGCCGGGTCGGACCTGCTGGCCCACGCGCTCTACGCCCGCGCCCTCGGGCTGCACCGCATCGGCACGCCGGAATCCGAAGCGGAATCACGCCGCCTGCTGTACCGCCTGCGGGTCGAGTATCCGGATCATCTGCTGACCCAACGGGCGCTCTATCAACAAGCGCGCTGGTCTCTGGATGAGGGAGATGCGGACCAGGCATTCGCCATCCTCGACACCCTGCGGGAAACCGCCAAAACACCCACCATCCAGGGTGAAGCGGCGTTCACAGAAGCCCACGCCGCCTATCTGAAGGGCGATCCGAAAAAAGCCATCCAGCTCTTCGACGAAGCGGCCCGCATCCTGACCGGATCCGAATCGAAGGCGGCGAAACGGCAGGCCGCCATCGCCAGGCTCCGCAGTGGAGACATCAAGGGAATCACCCCGATCCAGCAGCAGGGCGAGGTCCCGGATCAAAAACTCGATGCGGATCTCGAACTCGAAAAGGCCCTTTCCGCCACACCGCCGGACGCCGCCCGCACCGCCCTCGCGGAATTTCTGAGCCGTTTTCCCGACCATCCCAGAGCCACCGAAGCCCGCCTCGCCGCGGCGGAAGCGGCGTTGGCCGTATCACCGCCGGACCTCCCGTTTGCGAAGGCACAGCTGGAAACGCTTCCGGCAGCCCCGGAGGATTCGTTGGCACCGCGCATCGCCCTCGCCCGCCTTCATTTCGCGGATGTTTCCAAGGATTCCGCCGCTGCGGTCACCGCCGCGCAGACGATCATCGACCGCTATCCGACCGAACCCGCCGCCGCCGAGGCCGCCCTCACGCTGGGCCGGAATTTGTTCGAGTCCGGCAGCTACAACCAAGCCCGCCTGGTGCTTGAAAAACTCGCCGCCTCCGAGACCAACCCGGTCCGCTCCCAGGTCGCGTGGTTGCTCGCCGCCCGCTCGGCCGCACTCGGCGGCACTCCGCAATCAAAGGAACAAGCGTTGATCCTTTTCGACAAGGCGATCGAGACTGAAGGCTCGGTAGGTTCGCTCGCCCATCTGGAAAAAGCCCGCCACCTCATCGACATGTATCGGCTTTCCGAAGCCTCCGGGTTTCTCCAGAAGTGGATCAAATCGCTGCCACCGGAAGATCCGCTGCAACTTCCCGCCGGCCTGCTGCTGGGCGAGGCGCTTTACGCACAGGGAAGTTCCAATCCCGGCTCCCTGCTGGAGGCACTTGCCGTTTACGACAATCTTCTGGCCCACGCCAAGGAGCAGCCCGCGCTTTTCAACCGCCTGCAATACCTCCGCGGGACCACACTGGAGCAGCTTCCCGACGAGAAGGACCCCACGAAGAAACGCGAAAAACAGGCGTTCCAAGCCTATCACTCGGTGCTCGAAACGACCACCGCGCCGCAGGAGTGGGAATATTTCGAGCGCTGCGGATTCCGGGCGCTCGCCCTGCTTGAAAAAGCCCAGCGCTGGCAGGCCGCCATCAGCGTTGCTAAAAAAATCGCCTCGTTCAAAGGTCCCCGCGCTGAAGAGGCCGCCGACCGCGCCAGCCTGCTCGATCTCAAATACCCTGTCTGGTAACTCCCCATTCCCGAATCCCAACTCCGCTCCACATGCCAAATCTCCTCGTCACTGGAATCTCCGGCCGCATGGGCCAAGCCGTCCTCCAAGCCGCCACCGAAGCGGGCGTGCCCGTCACCGCCACCCACGACGCCGGCCAGGACATCGATGCCGCCATCGCCAAGGCCACCTGCGCCATCGATTTCAGCATCCATTCCTTCACCACCACGCTGGTCGAAGCCGCTCTGAAACACGGGACCAGCCTGGTCATCGGCACCACCGGCCACACCGACGATGAACGCGCCGTGATCCGCGAAGCCGCGAAAACGATCCCGATTGTTTACGCCTCCAACTATTCCGTCGGCGTGAACACGCTTTTCTGGCTCACCCGCCACGCCGCCCGCATCCTCTCTCAAGACCGCTTCGACATCGAGGTCACCGAGATGCATCACAAGCACAAGATCGACGCGCCGTCAGGCACCGCCCGGCGGATTCTGGAAATCCTCAACGAGGAAACCGGCACCTCCTATCAGGACGACGTGGCCCATGGCCGCTTCGGCAACATCGGCCCGCGTAAGCCGCGCGAAATCGGCATGCACACCCTCCGCGGCGGTGATGTGGTGGGCGACCACACCGTTCTTTTCGCCGCCGATGGCGAGCGCGTGGAAATCACCCACAAGGCATCCTCCCGCATGACCTTCGCCGCCGGTGCCGTGCGTGCGGCGTGCTGGCTGGAAGACCAGCCGGTCGGGCTTTATGACATGCAGGACGTGCTCGGGCTGGTGTGAAGCGGAATTGGGTAAGACTGAGCGAAGCCCGGACGTGATCCATTTCACCCAAGTCTCACCCGAAGATCCCTCACACTCCACAATATCCCGGCCGCCGGTTTTCCGCTACCCTTCAACCGCCGCGCTCCGTCTTTCCGGCGCTCCGTGAATCGCTCCCGCGCTGCCGCGAACGCCTCATTCACAAACTCCCTGCTGCCGATCACCGCCCCATCGGTGAAATACCTCACCCGGCAGCGCAACATCGCCGCCAGTTTCAAATCCGGCAGCACCGTGCCGTTGTCCTTCGCCCCTAACGCCTCCATCGCTGTAGCGGCGGGCTGCGACCGTCGCCGGGAACCCACCTCCGCCTTCCCGCTCTTGCGTTCCAGCGCCAACCCCATCAACCGCCGGTACAACCGCGAAACCTCCCCCCACCGCTCCGCTTCAAACCCCAC
>JBGSTM010000150.1:0-27534 GCA_041736495.1 Akkermansiaceae bacterium | reverse complement strand
TGGGAAAGTCGCTGAAAAACGAATGGGAGGGCGTGGATGCGGCAGGCATCCGCCCAATCAAAACAGATGCTTTAAAAGTACCAGCAAAATATGCGGAGTCCCGGAACTTTCAATCCTTAAAGGCATTGGACTTCAGTCCGTTCTTGATTTCAGGTTTTGTGCCGGAAGAACGGACTGAAGTCCTGGACTACGGTTTCTAACCCACGAGCGGAAACTCCTCCACCCGCTCCAGCTTCACGTTGTAAAGCGCGGCGATCTCCGGGGCGTCGGAAACCTGATAGACATCACGGTAGTAGATTTCCTTGATGCCGTAGGCGCAAAGCGTCTGCATGCAGGCGGTGCATGGCATGGTGGTGGTGGCCACGATTTTCGCCTCCCCGCGGCGGAAGAGGCTGCACAGGTTCACCTCGGCGTGGAGCATGAATTTCTGGCGCGCCTCGCGGTCGTCCCAGAAGCCGGGCGGCGGGTTGTAGCCGGGAGCGAGGCCGTTGTAGGCGGTTCCGATCACGCGGTTGTCGAAGTCGAGCGCGGCGGCACCGACTTTCCGATAGGGATCTTCCGAGCGCAGGCTGGCGACATGGGCGAGCGCCATGGCGTATCGGGGAATCGAGAGACGGTTGCCGTGCATGGTGGGTCAGACGCTGCAGATTTGAACGCCTTGTTTGAGGCTGGCGAGCTTGTCCGGGCGTTTCGGGATGAACTCCTGGCCGACGAAACCCTTGTAACCGGTTTCCAGAATCGCCTTCATGATCGCCGGATAGAACAACTCCTGCGTGTCATCGATCTCATTGCGGCCGGGAACGCCGCCGGTGTGGTAGTGGCTGAAATGCTTGTGATGCTTCCTGATGGTGGCGATGACGTCACCCTCCATGATCTGCATGTGATAGATGTCATAAAGCAGGCCGAAGTTCGGGCTGGAGAGTTTCTCGCAGAGCGCGACGCCCCACTTGCTGAGGTCGCACATGTAGTCGGCGTGGTTCACCTTGGAATTGAGAAGTTCCATGGAAATCGTGATGCCGAGCTTCTCCGCGGTGGGTAGGATTCGCTTGAGGCCGATGGCGCAGTTTTCAAGGCCCTGTTCGTCGTCCATGCCGTTGCGGTTGCCGGAGAAGCAGATCAGTTGCTTCGCGCCGACGGCGGCGCAGTCCTTGAGGGTCTTTTCGTAAATCTCGACGAGCGTGTCGTGGTGCTCGAGGCGGTTGAATGCCTTTTCGATGCCACCCACCTTGACGCCTTCCTTGGTGGTGCCGTTCGGCGCGGCAACCATGGCGCAGGTCAGGCCGTGTTTTTTGAGAACTTCGAAATCGGCGGGATTGAGCAGCTCGACGGATTCCAGGCCGATCTCTTTGGCAGCGACGCAGAAGTCTGCCAGCGGGATGTCCTTGTAACACCATTTGCAGACCGAATGGTTGATGCCGCTTTTTGCCGCAGTCCCGGCGACAGCTTCTTCGGCTTTCGCGAAGCGGGAGCCCAAGGCGGCGGCGGTCGCGGAAATGGCGGCGAAGCGGCTGGTGCGGCCAAGGAAGTCACGGCGGGAAAACGAGTGGGTTGGACTTTCTTTCATCGGGACGAGCGTGAGTGGTGGCTGGGATTCCCGCAAGGTTCAAACCGTTGCGGGGCAACCGGCCGGCAGGAGTGCCACGCTCCATGAAAGCCCGCGCTTTTCGCTTCGCGGGGCGCGGCGGGTAATCCAGCGTCTGCGCGTGGATCAAAACCGTTCCGGAGTCATGGCCGCGCTGGCGGCGTTTTTCCTGTGGGGGATCCTCCCGGTTTTCTGGAAGCTGCTGGATTTCCTTCCGCCTCCGTCCATCGTCGCGCAACGGACGATCTGGTCGCTGTTTCTGGTGCTGGGGATTCTATGGTGGCGGGGCGAGGGAAAGGAACTGCTCACGGGGCTGAAATCGCGCCGGGCATTGGGTTGGCATCTGCTATCCGGCTGCCTGTTAGCGTCAAACTGGCTGCTTTATGTCTGGGCGACGCTGAACGACCGGATCATCGAGGCGGCGCTCGGTTACTATTTGAATCCGTTTTTCAATATGCTGTTCGGCGCGTTGTATTTCGGGGACAGGAACAGCCGCTGGCAGCTGGCGGCCATAGCGCTGGCGCTCGGTGGAGTGGCGCTGCAAGTCCCGGCGGTGGGACACTTCCCGTGGGTGGCCCTGACGCTGGCGGTCACGTTTTCGCTATATGCGGTAGTCAGGAAACAGGCACCGCTCGGTTCGCTGGTGGGTCTGGCGGCGGAGACCAGCCTGCTGGCACCGGTCGCGCTGGTGTGGCTGATTGCGAACAGCACCAGCCCGGCGGCGGCTTTCGGCGGGTCATGGGCGCATGCGTTCCTGGTCATCGGGACGGGACTGGCCACGGCGTTGCCGCTGTTATTTTTCGGCCACGCGGCGCGGACGATCCGGCTCACCACGCTGGGTATCCTTCAATTCCTCGGGCCGACGATCCAGTTTTTGATCGGCTGGCAGCTCTATGGCGAACCGATGACCGCCGCGCGGTTGTTGTCATTCGGTCTCATCTGGCTGGCAGTGGCGATCTACGCGGTGGATGCGGGATTCACCGGTCAAAGGGGCGGAAATCGTTGATCCGGACTTCATCGCAAGCAATCCTTGCCGATGCGGCCCGTGGAGTTTACCCACCACGCATGCAAGATGAAGTTCGTGCCCTTTTGATTCTCCAGGACCGTGACCGCCGCCTGTTGGCACTGGCCAAAGATCTCGCCAAGCTGCCTCAGGACGAAGCCCGGGCCAAGGCGAAACTCGCTGGCGACGAGGCCGCCGTGGCGAAGGCCCACCAGATGCTGCTCGACTGCGAGCTGCGGGTGAAAAAAATCGAGCTGGATGCGGAAACCCGCCGCACCACGATCAAGCGCCTGAAATTGCAGCAGTTCGAGACCCGCAAGAACGAGGAGTTCGTGGCTCTTGGGCATGAAATCGTCCGCTACGAAAAGGACCTGGATGATTTCGAGACCAAGGAACTGGAAGCGATGGAAGAGGTCGATGGATTCCGCAAGGCCCACAAAGCCGCCGAAGCCGCGCGGGCGGTGACGCGCAAGCTGGTGGAGGAAGATCTCGCGACGGTCGCCCAACGCCACGAGCGGATGCAGGCGGACCAGGTCGAAGTCACCGCCGAGCGGGCGAAGCTTCTGGCGAACGTGCCGGAAAGCGTCATCCCGCTTTACAACCGGCTGATGAAAACCAAGGACGGCCTCGCAGTGGCCCCCATGCGCGACGGAAAATGCGAAGGCTGCCACATGAAACTCATCGCCTCCACGGTGATGAAGGTGCAGTCCGGCAGGGAAATCGCCCAGTGCGAGGATTGCGGGCGGATCCTCTACGTTGAAGATTGATTTCTGCTAGTCCAGATCTCTTCTCCGCTCTTCAAGGACCACCAGCCAGTTCATCATCGTGACCGGTGGCAGCTCGGCCGGATGGGTGATGGGGCGCAGGTTGACCGTGATGTTGCTGGCTTCCATGGCAGTTCCACTCATGTTTTTCGAATCGAGGGGCCGAATCACCGCTGGGTCGGCGTCAGAGGCGTTGACCTTGTCCGATTTGGCAAGCGAACCGACCTGCCCGCCCAGGATGACGGAGAAGGGATCCACATCGACACCATACCGCTTCTCGGGAGCGAACAGCGAGCACGGCGGATAGTAGGTCCCGGTCGGGGTATAGCCGCCGGGCGGCGTGCCTGGGACGATGTTGAAATCGTCACCGATATAGAGTCTGAGATTGGTGACCAGGGAAAACCCCTTGGGATACCCGGTGAAACTGGCGCATTCCTTGAGAATCACGCCGTAGTCGTTGATCGTGCAGGGTATGTTGGGCCTGTATTTGTTCGTGTCGTTCAACCCGGTGTTCGAATAATCCACATTGATGACAAGGGAATTGTTGGCCGTCGAATTGGCCGCACCAATCGTCGTTAGAAACGCGGGAATCCGTTCCGGATAGACCGCGACACATTTCTGCCCGCTCGCCAGGGACTTGATTTCGAACGGTGCACTCAGTCGCCAGTAGCCCAGTTTTGACGTCCCTACCAGCGGGTCTCCAAAAGTCGAGTTGTTGAATGTGATCGTCCCGGTGACTCCCCGTTTGAAAGCGAATCCCCCGGGCTTTCCATACGCCACATCGACCGGCACCGTCGTTGAGAAGGTATAGCTTTGGTTTTCGTTGCAAACGCTGACATAGCCGTTCGGCAGCGTCGAATCGAATGAAGAATCCTGAATCAAGGTCTCGGTTTGGCGGCTACCCGAGCTCAAGAGGTAAGAAAAACGCAATCTTGTCGGCGTGTTGTTCGTAGAGCTTTCCACCGCGGTGACATCCAGCTGCATCGCGCATTGGAACGCGCCTACCGAATAATTGTTCCAGCTGGTGGTCGACAAAACGCTGGATTCGGCGGTGTGGGCGAACCGGTCGAAAAAAGCCTCGCCCCGGTTGATCGGAACAAACGCGACCCGGCCACTTTCGGACGCCTGGGATACCGGAAAGAACGCACCGCCGGAAACCGTCTGGTTGTTGACCATGTGTTCCTCGCGAGCCCCGGCTCTGAACGGATCAGCTGTATTGGTGAGCAGCTGGTTTGCATCGCCGATGACCGCATCGTCGGACAGGGTCAATCCGCGGCGGCTTGCCACTGCCGCCAGCGGTGTCTCGCCCTCCACGACGGCCCGTCCGGCGAAGACTCCACCCTGGATGGACACATTCTGCCAGTCACTGCCGGATGCGAACTGCCCGAGAGACATGAAAGAAGATGCGGAAATCGCCAGCTGCGAGGGAATTTCATAAATCGACAGCACGAAATTCCGTTTCTGGCGGGCGAGGTATGTCAGATCGTCGTCGTGGTCCGCCACATCCACGGAGAATGCCCACCAGTTCCTCTTCGCCACGAAGTTTTCACCCGGTTTGGCATAACCGAAATTGATTTGGGGATATCTCAAGATGCTGAATTTCGACCGGTTCTCAAACTGGGGGCCGAGGCCGTTCGGTGCGAGCGTGTCATACTTTTTGTCGGAAATGATCGGATAGAGGGCGTCGCGGTTGGTTGTAGTCGTATCACTGGAGGTGAGTGCCGGCGGGAAGCCGGCTCCCAGACTGCGGTTGATTCCCCGCGATACGTATCCGGTCTCAGGAGAGATTGCCGTAAAGATCCTGCTAGGATCAGCCAACGCGGAATCCCCGGCATTTCCGGTCCTGAGTCCGGCGACGTTGAGGGATGACACCAGTTCCGGGGAGATCGACGTCCGCGCGTTGGCGAGGACCAGGGACTCGGTGAAAATATTCTGCCAGCGCAACGGGTCCCTGGCTCCGGAGTTGGCGTTCGAGCCTGAGAACATCGCGCGCATCGCGCGGTTCGGAGTGATGGCGACGATGGATCGAAGAATCGCCTCTTCCTTCTCGCTGTAGTCCACCCGCAGCTGCACCTTCCCTTGCGTCTGCATGGTATCGGAGGCCCGTCGGTAGGCATGCACCGTCAGGACCGTGAGAACGGACCCCGTGGCAAGGACAAGCAAGGTGGAGACGTAGCCGGGCTTCCAGCGCCTGATCGGAGAAGTTTTCATTGCTGCATGGTTCCAGAGTAAGTGATTCGTTCCTTTTTCGGGCCGGTCAGGGTCATTCGGAGAACTCCCTCGCTCATCGAGAAAACGACATTGGAGGGCACCTTGGTGACCGCCCACTGGGGATCACCTAACACACCGCTGAGAGGCACGACGTAATAATACAGCGCCGGCCCGGTGCCGCGGTTTTCAAAAGACAGGATGGCCGCGCGCATGCTGCCGTCCGGCTGACGGAAATTCAACAAGACCACGGGGGAATCGGTCAGCCTCGTCTCGGTGCCCGAGAGCGCCTCGGCCACGGAATCATGAAGACGGAAACGGTCCGCCTTTCCGATCAGGCGGCTGACGTACATGCTGATGACCGGCGCCTCGTCTGTCAGGAAGTTCTGGGTCTTGTACATCTTGAGGAACGCGATCTGCTGGTTGCACAACGCAAGCACCATGGCTCCGGTGGCGATGCCCATCATCATGGCGATCGAGAGCTCGATCAGGGTGAATCCCCGCCGGACTCGTAGAAAGGTCGTTTTCATTGGGAACGCAGCACGGTTCGGGATTTCGCGTAGGTGCGCCTGCCCACCTTGTAGGTGAGCACGCTTTGCACCTTCCACACCTTCATGGCGGCCGGGTTGGTGGTCACCGTTCCCGATCCGCCATCAATCGGATAGTTCCCGGAATCCGGGAACCGGGTCCTCGTCACGATGCCCGTGATAGGAACTCCATCCGGGAAATTTGGAAGCACCGCCGGAAGACGGCCGACTTCGACCACCGTCGTCGACTTGTTGATGGTCGTGGTGGAGGAGGCGGGCCATGGAGAATCGTTAGCCAGCAGGCTGTCGAAAGGAATCCGCTCGGCATAGGCCCGCTCGTAGGACATGTAGGCGTCCGTGACGACTTGTTGGAGAATCCACTGGCGCGGCCCGAGAATGTTCAGCGAAAGTTTCAGCAGGACCAGTCCGAGTACGGTCAGTAGGGAAAGCGCCATCATCGCCTCCATCAAAACAAAACCGGGGCTCCGTGATCGCGACTTGCGAACCGGACGCGAACGCCCGAAACTCTCCCCATGGGCGCGGGTATCTTCAGACTGACATTCCACGTCGGGATCCTCCTCCTGGCGGTCGGGCAGGCTTTCTCCCAGGGCATCATCGAACCGCCGTTCGGTCTGCGCTGGGGTGATTCGCCCGAGAAACTCATCGACTGGGCATCCCGCCATTCGCTGGACGTCACGATTTCCCTGCCCGGAGATCAACCGGCAGTCCGGGTGATGAGGATCCAGCCGAAAAAAGGCTTCCTGCCGGAAACCCAGGCCGGAGCGGTGGAAGGACGCTTCCTCGGCGGCAAGCTCCATGAGCTGGCGATCCATTATTTCGACCCGGAAGCCTCCGCCGACCTGATGCTGTCGCGGTTCGACGCGCTGCGCAAGCAGGTCGCACTGGAACACGGGGCGCTCCTGACCAACCAGCAGCAGCGGGCGGTGGAGGACCAGTTTGTGACTCGGACACAATCGTTTCATCGGGAGCCGGTTAAGGGCTTGTTCCTCCTGCTGGCTTTCACCGAGGTGGAGGATTTGTTGAGGAAATCCAAGGTTGCTAGATTTTCGCTGGTATATCGGAACGAGAACTTCAGGGATGAGCTGCTCAAGGAATTGAAAGGTCCGTAAATCATTCGACCGTCGTCACCGTGCTGTTGACCTCGATCGTCCGGTCCACATTGAACGTCACGGCTGCGATCTGGCCTGAAGGTGTCCGCATGCGTTCGATCCCGAAGGGCGTTTCGGTGACGAGCTCCATCGTCCAGCGGCCGTCGGAGTCCAGAAGACTGTCGTAGTTTTGCGAGGTGAGCGAGATCGGAGGATAGGGAGTTCCTTGGAAAACCGGTTGCCAGGAGCCGGGAACCACCGCCCCCTGCACGCCTGAGCGGGCTTCACCTTTGTAAACCTGGGCGTAGGTCCGGGAGTCCGGATACAGATCCCGGTAGGCGAACGTCACCGTGGGAGCTGAAAAACGAATCACCTGGTTGTTCACCAGCCCGGAAATGGTGCCGTCCGAAACCGGCCAGACTTGGACAAAACGCGAGGCAATCTGGGCGGAAGGTGACTGATAGTCTTCCAGCGAATACACCGAGAAACGCTCCTCACCCCGGATCTTCGACCGGTCGGCACCTGGAATCAGGTTCGTCGCGTAGTTGAGCCGGTGGATGGCGTTGTTAACGAGTGATACCTGGCTGGTCAGCGTCGCCTGGGTGCGGTCAATAATCACCCCATCCCCGTTTGCACCGTAAGATTGGACGTGGCGCAGGAGCTTGACGCTTTTGGATGCCACGGGAGCTTCCGGCTCGGTGCGCAAACCAGCGGTGGTGATATCCACGATGAAACCCTTGTCCGCCCGGGTCCGGGGAACGCCGTTGTAGATCGTGGGATCACCGGTCATGATGACGATGTCCGCCTGGGGCACGTAGGTCCCCACATAGCGGGTGTCGAGCAGATAGACCGTCAGGGGATCCGCCTTGACCGTCCAGAGTTCGAACCGCGCGCCACCGGGATTGATGGCAAGTGCGGACAGTTGTTGTCCTTCGGGTATCACCGTGGAATCCCAGATCACGCTGGACGGCATCTGCACCTGGCGGACGAAGTTGGTGTATGTCGCGCCGGCCTGACCGTAAGCGGTGACGATTGTGCCGGTCATCAGCAAGAGAAAAATGAAGAGTCTGGTTTTCATGGGGTCGCTTTTGCAGTTTCGGCGTTAGCCTCAGGTTGTTTGAGCGGAAGGACGGAGATCGGGCCGCCCATGAATGTTGCGACGACGAGGTTCGTGCTTTTGGTAATGCGCTCGGAGATTTCCTTGGCGAGCGCCTTGTTCCCCTCGGCCTGGATACGGGAGACCTCGACGGTGGTAATCCATCCGCGGTTCAAGGCATAGAAATCTGCCCAACCCACGATCCTGGAACCGGGTTTCAGCTTCAGGCAGTCCTTGTATTTCGCCGGGATGGTGAGAATTGCCCGCTTGGGAACCAGTGTCGCCACGCCGCTGAAGCAGATGATGTCGGACTGCTCCAACAGATTGACCGGCTGGTTCACCTTGGTGGGATCTTCTCCTGGGATTTTTTCGAGGGTTTTCATGGGATCCCTCAGGCTGGACTTGCGATAGGCCTGGTTGATTTCCTCGCTGGAGGGCGCGTCGGTGAAGTGGGGTTTCTCCTGGGGCTTCATTTCAGCTGCGGCAGTCAGCGGCAGGAGCAGGATGCAGGAAACAAAACGGTGTTTCATCTTGAAAATTGGTTGGAGGTTGATGTCCGTGACGGTTTACGGATCGCTTGGAGCTGCGCCATTACCACCGCCCTCGTCATCCATCTCCGGATCCGTATCGAGGTTGATGAACGGTGCGTTCCCCGGGTTGCTGGAGTCGATGCCGTCGATGTTGTTGCCGTGGCCGTTGTTTGTCTTCGCCTTCGACTTGAAGGTGACGAGAAGGACCATGTCCTGCAGGTCGTATCCCGGGTCCGATGTCTGGGAGTCGGTGTGGGTGAGCTCCATGAAGACGATCGCATCCATCGGGCCGATCTTCACTTTGTTGTTGGCTGTCAGATAGGGCTTGATGAAGTCTTCCAGCGAGGGAGCTCCGTAGTCCGGGACATTTGAAGGAGGAGTGGATCCATTGACGAGGGTCCGCACGTTCTGGGTTCCGCTTGAGGAGTTGAAATAAGGACCCCATTTGTTGTTATACTTGTAGCGTCCGCCGAACCGCAGCTTCTTGTTTTTCGCCATCGTTTTCGTATAGACGATGGTGTTCGGGTTCACCTGAAGGTTGGTCCCGTAAAAGATCTGGGTGTAAGAGCCGCCGTCATAACTGACCTGGGCCTGGGTCGGCACGAAGTTGAAGCCGCCGTTGTTGTTGGTGGTTACCGTCACACCGGCGCCGAGAACCCGGATCTCGCAGTCCACTTCCTCGTCCGCAGTGATCGTGGAGGGCGGAGTAATCGTGATGTAGTCCTCGACGATCGAAGGGTAATTGATACCCCAGGTTAGAGTGGGGTGGGTTCCGGTCTGGACGATGGTCGGGAAGGCGGTCAGCCATCCGGACGGCATTGCGGGAAACACGGTCTGATTGTTTCCACTGTTACCTTGAGCGGCGCAGGGAAGCGATGCCATGGTGCACATGGCGAGGACGGCTGCCGGGACGGCAACCCAATGGTTGTTTTTCATGGCTGGTTGTAAGGGTGGGACTTCAGGAGAAACCTTTCATCTGGGACCCCGGAAGCGGGACAACTTCCGGGAGATGAGCGGCCCGGTTCGGGCAGAGGCAGGGGGCACCGAGAGAAGCTCTCAATGAACCCTGCCGATTCGGGACAGAATCCCGATCCGGGCCGCCTGAGGGACTGCCGGGACGGACAGCACCTCAGAAAGGAGGGTGATTTGATTCAAGTGACGGGTGGGGTCGTTTGGATCGGGTTAGGGGTTGAACAGCAGTTGTCTGGCGGGGTGAATTTTCAGCGTTGGGGCAGGGCGGGCTCGCGGGACCAGTTTTTCCAAGGCCCGCGCGGGATTTCCTGCTCGTTGGCGAAGCGCCACTCGACGACCGCTCCGCTGCGCAGGTTGAGGAAATCCCTCACGGCGGGACTCAGGTCGATGCCTGCCGCTTGGTTGCGGTTGGCCCGCGGGGACTCTTTTCCGAAAACGTATTGCCAGTGATCCACTTCAAACGGACCGACATCCTCCCATTGCGCGTAGCAGACCCTTCCCTCATGATGCACGGCCACCCAGCGGCCTTTGCAGACGGAGATGCCGTCGCCACGGTAGCTCTCCCAGAACCACGGAATCACCTCCGACGCCTCGGGTCGATGCACGCCGCCTTTGGCCACGTCGTTGTAGGGAAGCGCGATGTAGAACGGATTCAAGGAAGGCGTGAATCCCGCCGGAAGATAACCGTCGCGGCGATCCGGCTCATCATAGCCTCCGAAATTGGCCTGCCAGTTCTGGTCCCACGCGCTCTTGGTGTTAGGCGTCGGATTGTTCTGGGTGGGAAGCTCACCGACCCAGAAAACCGTCGCGACGACATTGCGCTTCCAGGCGAAAGCCGACCTGAACCGATCCCGCGGTGCTTCGATGACGACTTTCGCCGCCTCAGGCACTCCGAATGGATCACTCAGCGAGGGAAGGGCCAGCCTACGGTCTTCAAGAAACCGCTCGTGGGTCTGGGAAAGCCGATCCTCCAAGCGGGCTGCCACCGCCACCCCGCAGAGGGCGATACTGGCAATTCCGGCGATCGTTGGCGCGAGTTTCATGCGATCTAAGCGTGAAGTTAAAGCTCAGTACGCCTTAACCATGGCGACATCTTAGAATTTTAATAAATCTTAACAAGAAAAATCTCGTGAAGATTTTGAACGAAATTCACATTTCATTGTCCCTCTCGCAAATCCTTTATTTAAAAGGGATTTTCCTACCCTCACTTCGAAACCTTTTGTTCCAAGCACCGGACAAACATTTAACGGATCCTAATCAAAAGCCTACAACGTGATCATGTAGGCCGTCACAGGATCAATAACTCGCGGACAACCGCATGAACCGGTTCCCTGGCGTGCGGCTGGCCGTCGCCGTCCGGACCTGGTTCAGATCCGAATAGGAAACCCCTTCCGTATCCCAAGTCACCAGATCCGGGCTAACCTCCACCACATACGTCACTCCGCCGGCCCCGGCGTAGAAACTCATGCTCATCTGATCCGCCGTCATCACTGGTTGCGGGAGGCTGCCGCTGAGGTTGTGGCCGGGGTTGAGATTGAGCGCGTAGGCCATCAACAGGCTGACGCCGTCGCCGTTGGCGTCGGATTTGAGATCGGAATTGACGGGCAGGTTGTAGTCCAGCAACCAGTTGAATAGGGAGGCGTTCGTTCCAATGATCCTGGATCGATAGCCATTCCAAGTAGGAAAGGTGGCACCGGTTGCCGTGGAGTTGAAGTATACGGTGAAGCCGGTGGCTGCGAACTGGAAAACGTTAGTTCCGAATGTGCCTGGCGCGTTGCCCAGGAAGGTGGCAGAGGTCAGCTGCCCGCAATCTGCGAAGGCGGTGTTATTCACTGTTATAATCGTGCTCGGAAAAGTCACACTCGTAAGCAAACCATTGTTCCTGAATGCGGAGACAGAAATCGTGGTGACCGTTGACGGAATCACGACGTCTCCTCCCAAGCCACCCGGATAAACCACTAGACTCGCCCCGCTGGGAGAATAAAGCGACCCTGTCCCGCTCAGGAAGCGAGGACATCCCGCATCCACCGTGAATGATGTGAGAGAACTGCAACCCAGGAACGCATCCTGAAAGTATTCGTTGACCGAACTGGGTATCCGGACGGTCGTCAGCCCCACTGCGAACCGGAACGCTTCCGCCCTGATCGAAGTCACGCTCGAAGGAATCTCATATGGGCCGATTCTCCCCCTCGGATATACCAGGATCCTTGTTTTCGATTTATTAAAGAGCACCCCATCCTCACTACTGTAGCTGGGATTGTCTGGATTCACCGTGATCGAAGTCATGGCGGTCGTGCCTTCGAAAACGTTCGTCCCGATCGTGGTCACCGCGCTTGAGGCGATTTCCAGGCCAAGCAGCGAGTTGCATGACCTGAACGCATCATTTCCGAACGCCGTCACCGAAGACGGAATCGTGATCGTTGTCAGCGACGTACAGAGCTCGAAAGCACTGGTTCCGATACTCGGCACTCCGGACGGAATCACGACGGATGTCAACGCGCTGCATTCGGAGAACACAAAGGTCCCGAGACTCGTCACCATCGGAGGAATGACGATGCTTGGCGGATCCGTCGCCGCTTCGGGGGTGGAGATGCTCGTGAGACTGCCACATTTCGCGAACGCACTCCCGCTGATAGTAGTCAAATTGGCGGGCAGCGTGACGCTCATGAGATTCGTACAATCCGAAAAGAGAGCGAACGGAAGCGCTGACACCCCGCTGGGAACCTCCATTTCCGTCAGTCCCGTGCAAAAGCGGAAGGCAGATGTCCCGATACTTGTCACTGTGGGTGGAATCGTGAAGCTCGTCAGACCGCTGCAACTCTCAAACGCACTGTTCCCCACACTGGTGACATCTCCAAGAATCGTCACGGATGTGAGACCACGGCAGGAGTTGAACACACTGTCGTTTAAAACCGTCACCCCAGCGGGAACCGTTACGGAGGTTAGCGCGATGCATGAGAAAAAGGCACCACTCCCGATACTGGTCACGCTCGCCGGAATGTCCACGGCACCCAGTCCAGTGCAGTTCAAAAACGCCTGCGATCCAATGCTGGTCACACTCGCCGGGATCGTCACGCTGGTGATTCCAGCACACATGGCGAACGCCTGCGGTCCAATCGCGGTCACGGACATGCCTGTGATTTCCGCCGGAATTTCAACCGCCCCGGTCGCCTCGACGGGATAATCCGTGATCGTCACGGAAACAGGGTCGGTGTCTGGATTTTCGACGAAGGTGAAATCGCCGAAAGTCCCGGCGGAGGCGACGCCCATCAAACTGACCGCGAGCAGGATCAAATCCCTGATCCTTCGCGAGGGGCGTTCCCCGAACTTCTTTCCTCTGAAACCTTGGAAACTGGATCGGTGACGACTGCAAACGGTATTCATTACAAATTCCTCATTATCAACCCAACCAAAGCATGACAATCTGATTTTCGGGATTTTTTGAAAATTAACCCAACTTGATCGTGAGTTTTGTAAAAATTTTCAACTTGGCATTCGGCACTTCTCCTCCCGGAGTCTTCGCCGCTAAGCCTTGCCATTTCCTAACCGCCGATCCAACTCCTTCATGCTGAACTCCGTGAGAGTCGGACGCCCGTCCGCGGCGCAATATGGCAGCTCGCACAAGAACAGTTTCCCCAGCAGTGACCGGGTCTCTTCCAGCCTTGGAATCACCAAAGCGGAGGCACGTTTCGCCAACACCCTGGCCAGTCGTTCGATCGCGAATCGGGTTCCAGGGGCGGAATCATGCAACAGTTCGTCCATCAGCCCGCCGAGAAAGGGCCGCGGATTGTCCACTGACAAAAAGGCGGGTAAGCTTCTCACTTGCAGCGTGTTCCCGCCGAAGGCTTCCACCTCGATTCCTGCCTCTTGCAGGGCCATCCGCTCACGCAGCACCAGATCGAGATCCCGCGGGTCCAGTTCCAGCAAGACGGGCACCAGCAAGCCCTGCGTCTCCAGGACCCCGTCACCTTGATTGACCAGTTTCTCGTAAAAAATCCTCTCCCAAGCCGCTTTCGGATCGAAAATCACCAATCCATCCTCGCTTTCCAACAGCACCAACCGGTGGTGCAACATACCGATCATGCGGAACTCCGGACTTTTTCCGCCGGGTTCCAAGAGAACTAAATCCGCTTCTTCGAGCTGCCTCTGAACAGGCATTTCCCGCCAACCCGAAAGCACCGGCTGAGGCACCTGAAACACCGAGGAAACCGGCTCAATCTTCTCCGCCAACCGGCTCACTTCGGGTAAAATCACCCGCTCGGACCTCACTGGCAGCACCGCAGCTGCCGGTCGCAGGCCCGTCGCGACCGCTTCCAAAATCGAGTCCCGCACGTCCACCGGCCGGTGGAACCGCACTTCGCGTTTCGCGGGATGCACGTTCACATCCACCAGTGTCGGTTCCAGATCGATCCACAACCACGCCGCCGGATGCAGCCCGTCGCTCACCGCGCCGCGAAATCCTTCCGCCAGTGCGCGGGAAATCACCGCGTCCTCCACCGGCCGGCCATTCAGAAACACAAATTGGTGACGCCTCCCCTTCCGGGCGTGGCTAGCCGGCAGCACGAAGCCCTCTACCGAAATCCCATTGCCGTGCGTCTGCGGCAGCGCGATCAGTTCCCGGGACATCTCCGGCCCCAGCAACTGCCGCACCCGGTCCACCGCCCTCGCCGCGGGCGGCAAATCAAAAACCTCCCGGTCATCCCGTCGCAGGCGGAACCGCACGTTCGGCGCGGCGAGCGCGTGCAACCGCAACTGGTGCTCGACGTGCGCCGACTCCGTGGTTTCCGCCCGCAGGAATTTCCGCCGCGCGGGCATGTTGAAAAAAAGCGCCTTCGCTTCGATCACCGTGCCCGGCGCGCATCCCGCATCCCGCACGTCGCGGACTTTTCCGCCATCCACCAGGATTTCCGTGCCCGAGACCGAATCCGTCTCCCGCGTGACCAGCCGGAACCGCGACACGCTGGCAATGCTCGGCACCGCCTCGCCGCGGAATCCCAGCGTCATGATCGCCGCCAGATCGCCCGCCGTCCGAAGTTTGCTCGTCGCGTGTCGTTCCAGCGAAAGAAGCGCGTCTTCCCGCGACATCCCGCAGCCATCGTCGCTCACCCGGATCAGCGCCGAGCCACCGCGGTCGATGTCCACGCGGATTTCCCGGGCTCCCGCGTCGATGCTGTTTTCCACCAGCTCCTTGACTACAGAAGCCGGGCGCTCAACCACCTCGCCCGCCGCCACCTGGCTGGCGAGAATGTCGGGAAGAACTCGGATCTTGGGCATCGGCCCGGTGAAATTATGCATTTCCCCGGATTCCGCAATCGTCATGACTACGCGATGACGTGATACGCCCTTAAATTCTTGTTTTCCGAAGTAAAAATTTTAATTTGCCCGCCGAGATGCGTCCCCCCGCCCCCCCGCTCGCGGGTCTCGTTAGCTTGGTTTTGGCTTTCCCCCTGATGGCTCAGGAAAGGCTTGCCGACCTGCTATCGGACCCCACCGTCCGACTCTCCAGACCCGCCGACCGGGCCAAGGTCGTCGCACGCCTGCAAAAATCCGATACCCAGCGCCGCCACAACGCCCGCGCCCGGGCCTCCCTGCTTGGCCTTCCGCTGCGCACGGTCTCGCCTAACGGACGGATCCAGGAAATCGCCGACTTCAATGGCGACCGCCCGCTCTATCTCACCACCCAGAACGTCGACGCCGCCATTTCCACCGGTGCCGCTTTGCTCTGGACGTCGCCCTATTCACTCACGGGAGCAGGCGTCACCATCGGCCTCTGGGACGGCGGTTCCGGGCGCGCCTCCCATCAGGAATTCGGCGGGCGACTCATCGTGATGGACGGATCATCCTCCACCAACCACGCCACCCACGTCGGCGGCACCCTCATCGCCTCCGGAGTCAATCCCACCGCCCGCGGCATGGCCTCGTCCGCCACGGTCAAGTCTCACGACTGGATTTCCGACACGGTCGAAATGGCCGCCTTGGGTGCCACCAACGCGGGCGACCCGGACAAGATCTATCTGTCCAGCCACAGCTACGGCTTTGTCAGCGGATGGAACTACGTCAACAATTCCACCAGGACCTGGGAATGGCACGGCAGCGGCACTAACAGCGCTGCCGCCGAAGACGATTTCGGACGTTATAACGATCTCGCCCGGGACAGCGACTCACTCGCCTTCAACGCGCCTTACTATCTGATATTCCGCAGCGCCGGAAATGACCGGACCGATAATCCCTCGCCGGGACAAAACGTGGCCCTATCACCCGGCGGAGCGGCCGTCCCTTTCAATGAAGCGATCCATCCCGCCGGAGATGGAAACTACCGCGGCGGATTCGAAACCATCGGCTACAACGCCGTCGCCAAGAACGTCATCACCATCGGCTCCGCCAGTGACGCCGTGAGTGGCGGCCTGCGCGACCCGGCCGTGGCTCTCGTCAACAGCTTTTCCTCATGGGGACCTACCGACGATGGCCGCATCAAGCCTGACATCGTCGCCAACGGGGACGGTGTCTATTCCTCCCTCAACAGCAGCAATACGAGCTACGGCACTTACAAAGGGACCAGCATGGCCACCCCGAACGCCGCGGGCTCGGCGGCATTGCTTGTCCAACAGTTCGGCAACCTGTTTTCCGGCCAGGCGATGCGCTCCAGCACTCTCAAAGGTCTGCTCATCCATACTGCGGACGATTTGGGCAATGTCGGACCGGACTACAAATTCGGCTGGGGGCTCGTCAACGTTCAGTCCGCCGCCGACCTTATCCGGGACCATTCCGAATTTCCGGGCAAGCAACGCGTCACCGAGGACGAACTCACCTCCACTGTCAGCACCCGGACCCATTCCTTTGTCTGGGACGGAGTCTCGCCCATTTCCGCGACCCTGTGCTGGACCGATCCCGCCGGAGCCGCAATGACCGGTTCCGACTCCCGCAGCGCACGGCTGGTCAACAACCTGAACCTGAAAATCACCGCACCCGACGGATCCGAAATCCTCCCCTTCGTGATGCCGTTCGTCGGCACTTGGACCCTGTCGTCCATGAACTCTCCCGCCATCACTGGAGTCAACAACACCGACAATGTCGAACAGGTCCGCATCGCCTCCCCGCCCGTTGCGGGAGTCTATCAGGCGACGATCACCTTCTCCGGCCAACTGGCGGACAACAAGCAGAACTACTCGCTCTTGCTTTCCGGAGCCTCCGCCACGCCGCCTCCACCCGTGATCGCCGCTGCCAGCTCGACCTCGGCCGAATCCATCAGTGATCAGGGGGTTATCTACCAGATCATCCGCACGACCTCCGCCAGCCTCGCTGTGGCAGCCTCCGACGTTGGGGGCAAATCCGCTCTCACCTACACATGGAGCGTTGCCGGCGAGCCGCCACACCCCGTGCTTTTTTCCGCGAATGACGCAGCCACCATGACCGCGACCTTCGGAGGCCCGGGCGACTACCAGATTGCTGTCACCGCTCAGGACAGTGAGGGGCTAACCGCGTTCAGCACCGTGAGACTGCGCGTGCTTCAGACGGCGACCGGCCTGACCGTTAGTCCGGCGATCTCCACCCTGTCCGTCGGCTCCACCCAGCCGTTCGGCGCCATCCTGCTTGACCAGTTCGGAGTTGCCATGGTCAGCCAACCCTCGACCTTCACCTGGGAAGCCAGTGGCGGGGGCACCATCGATTCCGCAGGACTTTTCACCGCACTTTCCGCCGGTGGCGGCCATTTCGTCACGGCGCGCGATGGAGGAATTTCCAGCTCCGCCGGCGTGACGGTGGTTCCCGGAAGGGCGTCCATCGTTCTGGCGGATCTCAGCCAGACTTATGATGGAGCGCCGAAACCGGTGGTCGCCAGGACCAATCCGGAAAACCTACCAGTTACAATCACCTATGACGGGAATCCCACACCGCCCACCGCTCCGGGAACCTATACGGTCATGGTGGTCGTGAATGACATCAACCTTGAAGGCAGCGCGAGCGATACGCTGGTCATCGTTCCAGGAAACGATTTCATCTCCTGGAAAAACATCTATTTCAACGAAACCGAGCGGATCGAAGGTCTTGCCGGGGATCACGCCGACCCGGATGGCGACAGTCACTCAAACCTCACCGAATACGCTCTCGGCACCCATCCCCGGCAATTCACCCCCCAGCCCGTCCCAACGCGCAACCAGGACGGACTCTCGTTCACTTTCACCCGTCCCGAGAATCTTCCGGGAATCAGTTATGAGGTGGAATCCTCGGAAGACCTCCGCACATGGCGGCCCGTTCTGCTGGAACTCCTGACCCCCGGCACCATCGAAACCCTGCGCGCCCGGGACCCGCTCGATGTCGGAAATCCCGCCCAACGCTTCCTCCGCCTCCGGATCTCCCGCCAGTGAGCCGGCGCGACGTGCAATGCCATTGACCCGCCAGCCGCGACGGCTAGTCTCCCGCCGCACCCATGGCAGGCTTTTTCAAATCCCTACTCCACAAGATCACCAACCGGGCGGAAATCGACTGGGACGACCTTGAGGCCGACCTGATCAGCTCCGATCTCGGCGTCGGCCTCACCACATCGATCATCGATGAACTCCGCGATCTCGGACGCGAAGTGTCCGGCGAGGACGTGTTGGAAGTCACCCGCCGCCAGCTTGCCAAACGCCTGCCAGACAATTTCCTGCCGCCCACGCCCCGCGCCGATGGCAAGCCGTTCGTGATTCTCGTCGTCGGCGTGAACGGCACCGGCAAAACCACATCCTCAGCCAAGCTCGGGCTGTGGCTCACCAAGCGCAAGCGCACCGTCATCCTCGCCGCCGCCGACACCTTCCGCGCCGCCGCCGTCGAGCAGCTCAAGCGCTGGGGCGAGCGGCTGGGCATCCCGGTGATCACCGGAAATCCGAACGCCGATCCCTCGTCCGTCTGTTTCCACGCCCATCAGAAAGCCATCGCCGACAAGACCCAGTTTCTCATCTGCGACACCGCCGGCCGCATCCACACCCGCCACAATCTGATGGAGGAGCTCGGAAAAATCCGCCGCACGCTCGCCAAGCAGGACGAGACCGCGCCGCACCTCACGCTGCTCGTCGTGGACGCCACCACCGGCTCGAACGCGATGAACCAGGCGAAGGAATTCCACAAGGCCAGCCCGCTCGACGGCCTCATCGTCACCAAGCTCGACGGCTCGGGAAAAGGCGGCATCGCCGTGACCATCCACGACCAGCTCGGCATCCCGCCGCGTTTCCTCGGGACCGGAGAAGAGCCCGAGGCGTTTTCCATTTTCGAGAAGGAAAACTTCATCGCGGAGATTCTTTGAAGAATTTGTCGGGGTTGGCCCAAGCTCTCCCTTGACCCGTCGCCGGAAATCAACCAACATTCAATTCGCAGTCAATTACACGCGAGGAAGCCATCATGATCCAGACCCAGAACATCCACTCCCTCACCGATTTCCAGCGGAACACTTCGGACCACATCAAGCGGCTCAAGCAGTCCGGCCTTCCCGCAGTACTCACCGTAAATGGCCGGGCCGAGCTGGTCCTGCAAACCGCAGAGGCCTATCAAGCGCTTCTAAACCGCCTGGAACTCCACGAATCCGCCGCCGCCATCACCCGCGGACTGCAGGATTTCAAAGACGGCCGCTCCACGACCCTTGATGAATTCGACAAAGGCATGAGGAGTAAACTCTCCCGCGCGAATAAAGGAGCCTGATGCCCACCTCCTTCACTATTGTTCTATCCACAGAAGCCGGCAACAACATCGAGGAAGCCTGGCATTGGATCGCCGAATCCGATCCCGAGGCGGCGGACCGGTGGTATGAAGGTCTCATAACGGCCTTGAAGACTCTTGCCAGGCTGCCACGGCGCTGCCCCATTTCTCCAGAAACCCGTCTTGGGTTGATCAACACGGAAATCCGCCAACTCCTCTATGGCCACGGCTATTGGAAATACCGGATCCTCTTCGCGGTCGAAGGAAACAAGGTCCTCATCGCCCATGTCCGCCACGGAGCGCGCCTCTATCTGGGTGAGGAAGAATCCGAATAGCGCGGTCAGGCATGGCCCGGGGGGCAAGAGTTTCAAAATCCCCCATCAATGCAAGCTGGACACCTCACAGAGCCCGTTTCACGGTCCCGCCATGGATACGCAACACGTGTTTGCCCCGTGGGGCGGGAAGGCGGAAGTGGAGGAAGGGGCGGATTTTTCCCCGAAATTCGACGCGGACGGGCTGATCCCGGCGATGGCAATGGACGCCACGACCCGGGAGCCGCTGATGCTCGCCTACATGAACGAGGAGTCGCTGCGGCGGACCTTGAAAATCGGTGAGGCCGTTTACTGGTCGCGCTCGCGCAAGGAATTCTGGCACAAGGGGGCGACTTCCGGGCACATCCAGAAAATCGTGGAAATCCGCACGGATTGCGATCAGGACGCGCTGGTGCTGATGGTCGAGCAAATCGGCGCGGGGGCCTGCCACACCGGCCGGAACTCGTGTTTTTACCGGAAAGTGGTGCCCGGAACGACGAAACTGGAGACCATAGGCGGGGAAAAATCCTTCGATCCGGCGGCGGTTTACGGAAAACACTGAATTTCGATCAATTTCGCGGTTGCAAATGCCAAATCGATCCAGTAGCTCTCCCGCCCCGCGCGTCAGGGCACACGGCTTAGACAACGCAGGCAGCACATTCATTTTCCGCGAAGGAGGACCCCAATGCACATCATTAAGAAGATCGAGTCAGAGCAACTGAAACAAGACGTCGCCGAGTTCAACGTCGGTGATACCGTGAAGGTCCATTGCCGCGTGCAGGAAGGCAACAAGGAGCGAATCCAGGTCTTCGCAGGCATCGTGCTGGCTCGTGGCGGCTCCGGCGTGAACGCTGCTTTCACCGTCCGCAAGATTTCTTACGGCGAAGGCGTGGAGCGCGTTTTCCCGCTGCATACCCCGCGGATCGCGAAAATCGAAGTCACCAACCGCGGCAAGGTCCGTCGTGCCAAGCTTCATTATCTCCGCGAACGCGTCGGCAAGCGTGCCCTGCTCGTCAAGAGCGCCGGCAACAACTGATTTTCCTGGGATCCATTTCTCAGAACACCCCGCCCGGATTTCCGAGCGGGGTGTTTTGTTTTTCCGACATGCCGGTGATTTCCGCTTTCCCGGCACCGGAGACCGCGCCAACTTGCGGACGTGCGTGTTCCGATACCACTGGTGATCCTGCTCGTCCTGACGGTCGTCGGAGGCGTATGGTGGAAGAACACCCGCCACATGGACTTCCTCACGCCACCTTCGCAGGCAAAACTGGATGAAATCCGTGTCAAAGTGGAATCCTCGCTGCCCCGGGCGGATCAGGTGGACGACGCGATTTCGGCGCCGGCCATTGTAAAAATGCCCGAACCGCCGCCATTGCCGCCGGAAGAGCCGAAGCCCGCAATCGATTTGGGAGATCTCAATGTTTCGCCGACCCTGCAACATTACGGCGATCGAGCGCATCAAGGATCCGCCCACCTGATCGAGCTGGCGGTCGCCTTGGAAGAGGCCAGCGAACCCCGGCGGGCCCTGCTCGCCTGGGAACGGGTGATTGACCTCACCAAACCGGACGAAGCCCAGGCCGCCGCCGCGATTTCCTCGATCAAGCGCCTCCGGCCGACCCTGCCGGAGTGGAATTCCAAGCCCGAGACCGCCATCTCCATCACCCTGCACGCCAACACCGGGAAAAAACTCGCAAAAGCACTCACGACCGTCCTGGAAGTCGTCGCCCGGGATTTGGAAAAGGCATCGTCCGGCATCATCAAGGTAAAACCGGTCGTCACCGTGGCCAAGACCAGCAGCTCGGGAAAAAACCCGATTCCGGTCGCCCTTTGGCTCGGTGGACCCGACAAAAAGACCAGCGCCACCGAGGTGGTCTCGTTCACGGTCGATTCTCCGGAACCGCTTCGCCACGAAGTGCTGAGAACCGTTTTTCTATTGATACAGAGTCACCTGGGGCGTGCGACTCCCTACACGCCGCCGACTCCCCTGGCCGATTCCGAAGATCCGCTGGCGGCACTGAATTTCCGAGTCACGCGCCTTTGCTGGAGTGAATTCGCCGCCGCCATGAACCAGCCGCAGAAGACGCCACCCAAGCCGTAATCCATCCTAAGATTCCTGAGTCCAAAAACGTTTCACCCCCGGAAAAATGCAGCTTCGTCTTCTCATTCTCTCTTCCACTTTCGCAACCCTTGCCCTTGCACAGGATCAATCTCCCGTGGAACCCAAGTCCTTGCCCGCCCCGGACCAGGCGGTGGAACCGGTGACGCCATCGGTGAAAAAACTCGATGCCACCCGCTATCAGATCGGCGAGGTGGTGTTTGATCGAAAGACCCGCGAAATCCGGTTTCCCACGAAGGTCAACATGACCGAGGGGCTGCTGGAATTCCTCGTGGTCCATCAGAACGGCAAGGTCCACGAATCACTGCTCGTCACCGAAGTCTCGCCCACCCACCTGAATCTGGCATTTACCCTGCTCCGCTACCCTCCGTCGAAGGAACTCTATCCGCTCCCCAACGAAACCGGCGGTGTTTCTGACAATTTCCCTGAAGTCCCCGCCGACGTGAAAGCGGCCGCCCGCGTGTCCATCGAGGTGGAATGGACTGATGAGGGAAAAATCCGCCGCGTCCCCGTGAACGAGTGGATCCAACACGCGGTGAAATCCTCCGCAATGCCCGCCGGACCGTGGGTGTATGGCGGATCGGATTTCCACGAAGGGAAGTTTGTCGCGGAAATCAGCGGCGACATCACCGCCATTTTCCTGTCAATGGCCGCCCTCATCAACTACCCCGGCACTGACAACAACAATGATGACGTCTGGGTGCCGTTTCCCAAACGCGTTCCACCTGAAGGAACAAACGTGACCGTCATCATCGCTCCCTACTCAACCGCAACTCCACTCCCGAAACCATGAAACTCCTCTCATCCCTGATCATCCTCGGCACCGCCATCGGCAGCGCCGCCGAGAACAACCCCATGCGCTATGAATCCCTCAAGCAGGAAATCCGCCAGTCGATCGCCCGTGGAAACGCCTGGTTGAAATCCCAACAGAAACCCGGCGGCCACTGGGATGACGAAGGCCTCCCCGCCTTCACCGCGCTCGCCCTCACCGCAGCAACCCGCGATCCAAGCCTGGACCACAAGGCCCCGTTTCCCGAGCACATCGAGCGCGGATTCACCTGGCTGCTCGCCCAACAGAAGGAAGACGGCGGCATCTACAACCGCGGGCTCAGCGTTTATAACACCGCCACCTCCGTGACCGCGATGGTCTCCGCCCAGCAGGAGAAATACGAGCCCGCCATCGTCAAGGCGCGCAAGCACCTCATCTACAACCTGTGGGACATCGGCAATAATGTGGAGAACGACAACCTCAACGACGGCGGGGTCGGATATGGCTCGAAAAACGACCACACCGACATGTCCAACACCTACCTCGCCATCGAGGCGCTCGCGCTTTCCAAGAAGGTGATCGAGGACGGAAAATTCGGCGACCAGCCGGACCTCGACTGGGATGCGGCAGTCACCTTCCTTTCACGCTGCCAGAACCTTGAAAAAACCAACGACCAGAAATGGGCGTCCGATGATTCCAAAAACAAAGGTGGATTCATCTACGCTCCAGGCCAGTCCAAAGCGGGCGAGGACCAGCTCCCCGACGGCCGCACCGCGCTGCGTTCCTACGGCTCGATTTCCTATGCCGGACTCCTCTCATTCATCTACGCCAAGCTCAGCCCCACCGATCCGCGGGTTGAGGCGGTGAAGGAATGGCTTGGGAAAAACTACACGCTCTCGGAAAATCCGGGCATGGGCGGTCAGGGTCTCTACTATTACTATCAGACCATGTCCAAGGCGCTTTCCGCGGCCAACATCAACCTGCTCAAACTCGAAGACGGCACCGAAGCCGACTGGCGCAAGGACCTAGGCGAGAAGCTGCTCGCCACCCAGCGGGAGGATGGCTCGTGGGTGAACGACAACGGCCGCTGGATGGAATCCAATCCGGTCCTGGTGACAGCCTACACCGTGCTATCGCTGGCGCAGGTTTACGACTCGATTCCGCGATAGGTCAGCCGTCGCTCCGCGACGCAATTATGGGGCAAGAGACCCGTGGGTTGAAACCAACGGCTATAATCATTCGGTCGCGATGCGACGGAGAGGGTGAAAACACTTACCGGAGATTACTGGAGATTACCGGAGATTCCCGGTTGACCGCCCGACCTTGAAACAGGCGCCCCCCAAGCCATTATTTGTCGCGTAGCGACAGCCCGATGGTAGCCGTGGGTTTCAACCCACGGTCGCGTGGTCCAAGGATATTGCGTCGCATCGCGACGCTTGAAGCCGGGTGCCATTTCCGATAAAGAATCATCCACGATGGCGAATACCTACACCTCGCTCCATTACCACTTCGTTTTCAGCACCAAAGGCCGCGAGCCCTGGATCTCCCCCGCCATCGAACAACGCATCTGGTCGTTCATAGGCGGCATCGCCCGCGAGAACAAAATCCACCCGATTCGAATCGGAGGAGTCGATGATCACGTCCACCTTCTCCTCAACGCCAACGCCACGTTTGCCCCTAGCAAAATCGCCCAACTCATCAAAGGTGGTTCCTCCGCATGGATTCACACGACCTTCCCTGACATGAAGGCTTTCAAATGGCAGGACGGCTATGGCGCTTTCACCGTTAGCAAGTCGTCGATTCCCGATGTCACACGGTACATCAAAAATCAGCGCGAGCACCACCTCACCCGATCCTTTCAAGAGGAATACCTGGCCTTCCTGGAACGCCATGAAGTCGCTTTTGATGAACGCTATCTTTGGGATTAACATGAAATCCATTCTCCTACTATTTGCCTGCTCGCTGGTTACAGTTCACTCCGAAGTCCGCGAAGAATCCATCGTGTCCGCCGGGGTGAAGTTCCGCGTGGTCCGCTTGGATCCTAACCAAGTCCAATTGGTATGGAATGATGAAACCGGACAACCCTATCGCACTTTTGACCGAGTGCAGGCGACTTTCGCCAAACAGGGAAAGAGCGTGAAGTTCATCACCAATGCCGGCATCTTCGAACCCGGCGGCATTCCCAGCGGTCTGCACGTCGAAGACGGCAAAACCCTCCGCCCGCTCAATCTGGCAGATGCCCCCGGCAACTTCTTCCTCAAGCCGAACGGTGTCTGTACTTTCATCCAGGGGAAGCCTTTCATCGGAACCTGCCCGGCATGGCAGAAGCTCGCGAACGGCAAGGAAATCTGGGGCATTCAATCCGGCCCGCTGTTGTTGATCGCCGGCCAACGTCACCCGGCGTTCACCGAGAACTCGCAGAGTAAACTCCTCAGGAACGGCGTGGGCGTGGATGACAAGGGTCGCTTGGTCTTCGCCATCACGGACAAGGGGGAAATGGTAAATCTGTGGGACTTCGCCGGTCTGTTCCTCAAGCTCGGCTGCAAGAATGCGCTTTTCCTCGATGGTGATATTTCGCAAATGTCGGTGAACCCGCACAAGCTGGTTTCCAGCAATCGGTTCGGAGCCATGTTCGTCGTCGCCGAGTGAAACCATGACCACCCACACCGCCCTTCTCACCATGACTCAGACGGAAACTCTCCGGCAGGTGCTGGAGCGGCAGGGGTTCGATTTCGAGACCAAACCCTACGCGCTCTTCGCCGCCCGCAAGGGCAAGCTCAACGTCACGGTTTACGAAAAGGGCCCCAAGGTCCTCATCCAAGGTAAGGACACCGAAGATTTCATCCGCTTCACGCTTGAGCCCGAAGTAACCGGCGTGGCGAAACTCGGCTACGAGGAAATTCTCGAGCCCGATAAGTTTGAACCCCACTTCGGCATCGATGAGAGCGGCAAGGGCGACTACTTCGGACCGCTGGTCATCGCCGGAGCCTACACCGACGGCACCATCGCCCGGCGCTTGATCGACGCGGGGATCATGGACTCCAAGCGAGTCACCAGCCCCGCGCGCATCCGCAAGCTTGCCGCTGTGATCCGCGCCACGCCCGGCTGCACCACCGCCGTGATCGCCATCGGCCCGGAGCGCTACAACTCGATGTTCGCCTCCTTCAAGAACCTCAACCGCCTGCTCGCCTGGGGCCACGCCCGCGCCATCGAGACCCTCGCCGCCGCCCGCCCCGATTGCCCGCGCACTCTCAGCGACCAGTTCGCCCGCCCGGAGATCCTCCAACGCGCCCTCAAGGAAAGAGGCCTCACCCTCCAGCTCGAACAACGCACCAAGGGCGAGTCCGACACCGCCGTCGCCGCCGCCTCCATCCTCGCCCGCGAGCGATTCATCGACTGGATGGACAAGGCCTCCGCCGGCTGCGGCATCAAGCTGCCCCTCGGTGCCTCGGACGCCGTGATCCAAGCTGCCCGCGAACTGATCGCCAAAATGGGCCCCGACGCCCTCCCCAAAGTCGCCAAACTTCATTTCAAAACCACCCACGTCGTGCTCGGCACATCTCCAACGGATGGTCCCGCTTAGACATTCATGGGGAACCCCTTGCAGAAATCCCCACCATTCTTACGTTTCTCCGGTCACTGGCATGGAAATCGCATCGAAAACAATGATTTTTGGCGAGACAAAGCAGTCGTCGCCGTGCTTGGATCTTCGCAGACCCCTAATTTTCAATCCCTCCCTAATCGAATGCCCACCATCACCAAACGCGAACTCGTCATCAAAATCACCGACCAACTCGGCGCCAAAGGAATCGAGATCACCCAGCAAGACGTCCTCGAAGTCGTACAGACCCTCATCGACGAAATCACCGACTCGCTCGCCCACGGAGACACCGTGGTCATGAGAAACTTCGGAGCCTTCCAAGTCCGCGAAATGAAAGCCAAGATCGGCCGGAACCCGAAGGACCCCACCAAAGACGTGCCGATCCCTGCCCGCGCCGCCGTGAAATTCAAGCCCGGCAAGGAGATGAAGGAAAAAGTCGCCACCACCTTGCAAGTCATCCGCGAGCGCAAACCGTGATTTCCGGATTTCTGAAAAGCCCATCCCTCCGCCTCGCCGCAATTTGCAGCGTGGCGGTTTTGGTTTTCACCTCCTGCGCCTCCCGCCCCAGCGACCATCGCGGCTATGTGACCCGCTCCTACACTGTGCGCGGCCAGCACTACCAGCCGATGAGCGTGGACGCCGCGCTCGACTACGACGCCACCGGCACCTGCTCGTGGTATAATGAATCCACCCTCTTCGGCCTCATCCGCGGGAATACCTCGCTCGGGGAAAAAGTCATGCCCTGGCACCTCACCGGAGCCCACAAGACGCTTCCCCTGCCCTGCCTCGTCAAGGTCACCAACGTGGAAAACGGCAAATCCGTCAAAATTCGCATCAACGACCGCGGCCCCTTCATCCCCGGGCGCATCCTCGACGTCACCCCCCGCGCCGCCAAAAAACTCGGCTTCTACGACCAGGGCCTCACCACCACCCGCGTCGAAGTGCTCTCCGTCGGCGATGGCTCCTACAAGCGCAAGAAGCGCGGCTGGTTCTTCTAGGAGGCCATCCCGCGCGGAAAGGTTTCCGCGCTTGAACAACCCGGAACTATCCTCGCAGACTCCGCCCGCTCCCGGCGAGCGTCTTCAATATGTCCAATTCTCCGGAAATCCGCGACTTCGCCCCCGCCACGGTGGCCAACGTCGCCTGCGGTTATGATGTCCTCGGTTTCGCCATCGATTCACCCGGTGATGAAATCGTCGTCCGCTTCAGCGACAAGCCCGGCCTGCACATCACCCAAATCACCGGAGACAATGGCAAGCTCCCCAAAAACCCCGCGCAAA
>JBGSTM010000248.1:0-9492 GCA_041736495.1 Akkermansiaceae bacterium | reverse complement strand
CGCCAAGCCCTGAATTAGTAAAATGGCTTGGCGGTTGGAAACCGCCGCCACGGCTCACTTCGGCCATTTCACGTCCGGGGCCTTGCCGTGCCAGAACGGCTGGCGGGGATCGAGGAGATCGAGGCCGTTGTAACTGAGCTTCCCCGCTTTCGTTACCGGGTAGGCAATCACGGACATATCTCTCCTGAGAACAAACGCTTTTCCGCCGTATATCCTGAAATCCAGTGTGGTAGTGCCGGGAACTATCGGTCCGAAGGCAAGCGGAGTTCCCCAATCGCAGGTCGAATCAAATCCAGGAATGTAGGCAAAAGCGCATTCGCGGTGGGCCAGCATCGTTTCATCCGTCTTGAAAGCATTATCCGGCTGGATGGCAGCGCCGGTGTCTGCCGAAAAAATCGATTCATCTTTGACGATGCCCGTAACCATCAGTTGGCGGAAGATTGCGTTGGAGGAGCTATTTCCCAAAAGCAGCCGCGTCCCACTAGCCTTCAGGACCGGAGCAATGGTGGATGAATCCGGATACCTGCCATAGACCTTGTCGAACGCTTCCAATGCCAGCCCGATTTGCCGGGCGTCCATTGCAAGTTCACTCAACACGATTACGCGGCGGCCTCGGTGCTTTTTGATCATCAGCATGATTGCCAATCCAAATATCGAGAGAACCCCGATCCTAATCATCCACCGCATCTTCCTCCGCGACCTCAAAGCCTCCTCACCCGGCGGCGGCGCGGGGGCATCTGGTGGCGGCTGCGGCAGAAGTTGATTCGGCATCCAGCTAACATCCCCGCGAACGCCTCCCGCATCAAGCCTGCAATTCGTGGCGGTGGTTTCCAACCACCCTGCCCGACATCAGAAGGTCAAATGGTCCAGTCCTCCAGCCGCAATCCCGGGCCGCAGCTGAATTCCTGGCATTTGTTCGTCAAGCATCCATCACCGCCTCACGCTTGATCGCCCGGTATTGCTGGTGCGCGGACCAACCGTCAGGCGGATTTTTTCAGCTTCGCGATGCGCGATTTCGCCATCGCGGTGAAGCCGAATGCCATGATCGCGAGGCCCACCAGCACGGCCACCACCAGCCAGCGCTCCATCGGCAAGGCGATATTCCCGACATGGAAAAACAAAACTCCGATTGCCGCACCGCAGAAACCCAAGCCCAGCAGCAAGCCGTTGAAGAAAATGACGCGGGCCACCAGAAGCGCGGTGTCGCGGGCAGCGGGGGTGAGCGGGTGGGGATCTTGGGAAGCCATTGGAAATAGATCGGAAAGACATCAAAAAAGCCCGCTGTGTGCCACAGCGGGCTTCATGTTCAATGCTGCGAATCAGCGCACGACGCGTGCGCCGCCGCCGCCGATTTGTTTTTCGACTTCCTTGCGGGTGGCCATGGAGGTGTCGCCGGGCGTGGTGGACGCGAGCGCACCGTGGGCGGCTCCGTATTCGACCGCTTTTTGCGCGTCGTTGAACTCCATGAAGCCGAACTGCACGCCGGATGCGAACGAGTCGCCGCCGCCGACGCGGTCCATGATTTCGAGGTCGGGGTATTTGCGGGATTCGTGGAATTTCCCGTCGTGCCAGAGGATGGCGGACCAGTCGTTGATGGTCGCAGTTTTCACGCCGCGGAGGGTGGTGGCGGCGACCTTGAAGTTAGGGAATTCCTTCACGGCGGTTTCGATCATGGCCTTGAAGGCGTCGAGCTCGATGGTGGAAATGTTGTGGTCCACGCCTTTGACCTCGAATCCGAGCGAGGCGGTGAAATCCTCCTCGTTGCCGATCATGACATCGACATATTTAGCGATCTCGCGGTTCACTTCCTGCGCTTTCGCCAGCCCGCCGATGGTTTTCCAGAGCGACGGGCGGTAGTTGAGGTCGTAGGAAACGACGGTGCCGTATTTGTTAGCGGCTTTGACGGCTTCGACGGTGAGGGCGGCGGTGGTTTCGGATAGAGCCGCGTAGATGCCGCCGGTGTGGAACCAGCGCACGCCGAGTTTGCCGAAGATGTGGTCCCAGTCCACATCGCCCGGCTTGAGCTGTGAGGCGGCGGTGTTGCCGCGGTCGGGATTTCCCACCGCACCGCGAACGCCGAAGCCGCGCTCGGTGAAATTCAGGCCGTTCCGGACATTGCGGCCGATGCCGTCATCCTCGCGCCATTGGATGAAGTCGGTGGCGACGCCGCCCTGCATGATGAAGTCCTCGATCAGGTGGCCGACTTCGTTGTCGACGAAAGCGGTGACGACGGCGGTTTTGTAACCGAAGCATTTCCGCAGACCGCGGGAGGTGTTATACTCGCCGCCGCCTTCCCAGGCGGCGAATTGGCGGGCGGTGCGGATGCGGCCTTCGCCGGGATCGAGACGGAGCATGACCTCGCCCAGCGAGAGTTGATCGAAGGCGCATTCGGATTTCGGTTTGATCGTGAGTGACATGTGGTTTCTTCATTGGTAGTTGCGCCTGAAGACCGCCTGAAAACAGGACTACAACCGCAGATGGGAGAGATTCAAACGCCCGTGGCCCCATGGTGTAAAGCATTTGGACTGCGGGAAATGCCTCTGCAGGTGCGAGTGGTGGAAAATCCGCAGGAAATTCTTGCAGCATGCGCCCCGGATCCTGCTACACCACGCCGGAGATGATCAGTGCATTGCTAGTTTTGGCGGGCTTCGTGGCGCTTTATTTCGGCGCGGAGTGGTTGGTGAAGGGGAGCAGCGCCCTGGCCCTCCGCTTCGGTTTGCCGCCGCTGCTGGTGGGGTTGACCGTGGTCGCTTACGGTACCAGCAGCCCGGAAATGGTGGTCAGCGTGATGGCTACGCTCAAGGGTGAGGGTGATCTCGCGATCGGTAATGTCGTCGGCTCGAACATCCTGAACATCGGACTGATTCTCGGCCTGACCGCGCTCATCACGCCGTTGAAAATGGAGTTTCAGCTCCTGAAATTCGATGCTCCGTTCATGATTGGCGTCAGCGCGCTGTTCCTGTGGATGTTCCGGGATTTCCGCATCGACCGGTGGGAGGGCATGGTTTTCGTGGGTCTGGCGGTCACTTATACCATCGTCAACATCATCCTCGCCAAGCGTACGAGCACGCCGCACGTCGAGGAAGAATACCAGGAGGAAATTTCCGCCATCACCCAGGGTGCCGGCACGTCGATGGGCAAGCTCCTCCTGCTCATCGTGGGCGGGCTCGCGGTGCTGATCGCCGGTTCGCGCGCGTTCGTCATCGGTGCCTCCGATCTCGCCCGCATGTGGGGCGTCAGCGAGGCGCTCATCGGTCTGACCATCGTTTCCATCGGCACCAGCCTGCCCGAGCTCGCATCCTCGCTCATCGCTGCCTTGCGGAAACAGGCGGACATCGCCATCGGCAACATCATCGGGTCGAACATTTTCAACATCCTGGCCATCGCTGGAGTGGCGTCCATCGTGAAGCCGATCCACGCGCCTAACATTTCGGCGGTGGACAATTACGTCATGATCGGCATGGCGGTTTTGTTCATCCTGCTGGCCGCCAGCGGATTCCGCATCCGGCGCTGGGAGGGAGGAGTGCTGTTGCTGGGCTACGCCGGTTACCTGGCTTGGCTGTGGCCGAAGTGATGCGCGTGTGGTGGAAATTTTCCCCGACTCAGCCGGTTGACTTCCACCGCTCGACCGGGAGAATGCCGCCCGATGAAACGCAAGGCTTCCAAGAAACCGGCCCCGCAGAAGGAAGGGCTCACCATCCGTCCGGGCAAGGACGCGCCGCTGAGCCGCACGCAGTTGGAATTCAACCGCCTGATGAAAGCCCTCGAGTCCACCAAGGCCCGCCACGCCCGCGAACAGGCGCGGCTCGACGAAGTGCTCGACATTTCCATCCGCGAGCTGATGCCGCTGATCGAGGATCTCAACCGGGTGAACCGGGACATCGTCTTCAGTGGTCACAAAGCCTGGCAAAACCTCAAGCTAACGGCCAAGCGCCGCCGCTGGTTCGGCGATCTGCTGAGCGGAAAGGCGGCGGACTTGCTGGCCGATCCGGTGGGCCTCGCTGAGGAGGAAATCGGGTTGCTGCAGACCGTCATCGACGAGCTCGGCCCGTGTGAAGACGAGCGGTTGATGCAGGAAGACGAGGAGGAGGAATTCGATTTCCTGCGTGAAATGATCGAGCAATCCGCACGGGCCGCGGGCGTGGAGCTGGACCTCAGCGATCTCGACCCAAGCAGCGATCCCGAGGAATTCGAGCGCACCGTGCGAGAACGCCTCGGCGCGGCGGCCGCGCTTTTTGAAGACGCGCCCCCGGCCGCCAAACGGCCGCGCAAACCCACCAAGGCCCAGGCAGAGAAGGAGCGCAAACGCCTCGAATTGGAAGACGCCAAAAACCGCGACCTCAAGTCCCTCTTCAAACAACTCGCCAAGGCTTTTCACCCGGATCTCGAACCGGAACCCCTGCTCAAGGAGCACAAAAAAGTCTGGATGCAGCGGCTCAACACCGCCTACGCCGCCAACGACTTGCGGGAAATGCTCCAGCTCGAAATGGAATGGCTCGGCGAGGAAGCCACCAACCTCGCCACCGCCGGTGACGAAAAACTCAAGGTTTACTGCATGGTCCTCAAGGAGCAGATCGAAGATTTCAAGGCGAAGGCCCACCACCTGAAA
This sequence comes from Akkermansiaceae bacterium, assembly GCA_041736495.1. Taxonomy (GTDB): domain Bacteria; phylum Verrucomicrobiota; class Verrucomicrobiia; order Verrucomicrobiales; family Akkermansiaceae; genus Luteolibacter. The sequence continues at coordinate 4,883 of JBGSTM010000248.1, read as the reverse complement.
TACGAACCGCAATACGGCCCGCTCCAGCGTTTCATCGATCCCTTTTACGGCACCCTCGCCAATCCGACATCCATCAAACGCACCCTCCGCGGGGAGCTGGAACGCCATCGCGAAATGCTGGAAATCCTCGCCAGAAACGACGCGAACGCCCGCCGGATGATCTACGACTGGGCGGACGAGCACGCCTGCCGGTCGGAGTATCCCTTTTAGACCGGACGATACCGGCATCACCCATCACGGGGCAATGTCGAGTCACCGCTCCGCCGCGGGTTGTGGGGCGGTGAAAAGTGTGATCCTAGTGACCGATGGAAAAACGGCACTTTGATTTCGTGGTCATCGGCGGCGGCAGTGCCGGCTATGCCGCCGCCCACACCGCCCGGGAAACGCTGGAAAACGTCGCAATCATCGACGGGTCGGAGGTGCTCGGCGGACTTTGCATCCTCCGCGGCTGCATGCCCTCGAAGGCACTGATCTACTCGGCGGAAGTGCTCCAACTCGCCTGCAACGCGGCGAAACTCGGCCTGGAAATCCCGCACGCCGCCGTCGACATTCCCGCCCTCCATCGGCGCAAGCTTGCGTTGGTCGACGACTTCGCCTCCTACCGCCGCGGCATGTTGCAATCGGATCGTTTCCATTTGATCCGCGACCGGGCGACCTTCGTGGACGAACAGACGGTCCTTCTTGAGAACTCCGGCGAATTCATCACCGCCGACCATTTCATCATCACGACCGGCTCGGTGGTGAACACGCCGGACATCCCCGGCCTCGCGGAAACCCCGCACTGGACCAGTGACGACGTGCTTGATCTCGATTTCGTGCCCGCCTCAGTCATCGTCCTCGGCGGCGGTGTCGTCGCGTGCGAACTGGCGCAGTTTCTCAGTCGCATCGGGACGCGCGTCACCCAGATCCAGCGCAGCTCGAGAATCCTCAAGGAGTGCTCAGCGGATGCCGCGGAGGTCGTGGAAAAAGCGTTTCGCGACGAGGGCATCGTGCTCCACACCGACACCCAGCTCACCGCCGTGAAAGCCGATGCCGACAGCGTGGTCGTCACGTTTTCCCAAGACGGGAAAATCCACGAAGCCCGCGCCGCGCATCTTTTCAACGCCCTTGGCCGCAAGCCGAACACCCGTCACCTCGGACTCTCCGCCGCCGGAGTGCGAACCCACGATTCCGGCCACATCCGCGCGAACGGGATGCAGCAAACTTCCAACCCGCGGATCTACGCCGCCGGCGATGTGGCGGGCCCGCACGAGATCGTGCACCTCGCGGTGAGGCAGGGCGAACTGGCAGCCCGCCACGCCACCGGAAGATCCGCCACGCCGGTGAACGATGACTGGAGGACCACCGTCGTTTTCACCGATCCGCAAGTCGCGTCCGTTGGCATTTCCCTGGATGCGGCGAAGGAGCGGGGCATCGAGGTGGTGGTGGCTGGCCATCCTTTCCAAGATCAGGGAAAAGCCATCCTGATGGAGGCGACACGTGGATATGTGAAAGCGTGGTCGGACCGTTCCACCGGGAAACTCGTCGGTGCCGAATGCATCGGCAAGGACGCCGGTGAGCTGATCCACGCCATGGCGGTGGGCATCACGCTCGGTGCCACACCCGGCGATCTGCTCAAGGTCCAATGGTATCACCCCACCCTCAGCGGGATCTGGACCTATCCGCTGGAAGTTCTGGCGGGCGCATGAGAAATTCCCCCAACCTCCGCCCGGTTGTGGATGCGCCGGACTGCCACCGATTTCCCCAAACTTAACCAAAATTCATCATGGAACCCCCAGATAAAACCGCACCGCCCGCCCTTGATCTCACCTACAACTTTCCGCGCAGCCCGCGGGAAACTCTCGGCGGGTTCGTCGTCGCTGCCCGCACGCTCGACAAATGCCGCGCCGTACTCGCCGGAACTCAGGGAGAATACCATTTCGACTGCCCGCTCGACCGCTTGTTCTTGGATTTCGCTGGCATTTCGGCCGGGGAGTTCAAGGACTTCGTCGCCACCGGGGCGACCGATGACGATGTCGGCGACTGGATTGCCAACCATTCCCAGGTGAAGGAAAAGGCCGAGATCGTCGCGTGGAACAACAAGCTGCGTTTCACCCGTCCATGCGACATGCCGATCGAGCTGCAGGTTTTCCTGGAGGGCTACATCCCGGAGAACCTGCCGAAAGGCCGTCCGGTCTATGTCTGGTTTGATGTCTATGACATCGAGGAAGGGCGCATCTGATGCCGGCGATCAGGTAGCAGACTCGGCCCCCCGCAGCGCCGCAACCTTCAGTTGCTGACGTTGAGCATGATCACCTTGTTGAAGGGAATCCAATGTTCTTCGGTGCCCTCACGCAGGACGAGCCACTGCGCATCCATCCGGACCAGCACGCCTCGCGCCACACTTGGAGCGGCGAATCCGGTCACAATGTTGCCCGATCCGGCTGCCACGGGTTTGGTTTCGGAAACCGCGATCACCGACACCACGCATTGTTTCCCGATGGGCAGTGGGACGGCCGGCGCCTCCGCCTCGGCGGCGGCTCCGCAGGGAGTGATCAACAGCAGCGGCAGAACCGCGCAAGGCAGGAGAAATCGTGGAAGTTTCATGATGGTGATGGAGTGACTTGGATGGCCTGCATTTCCCGGAGCGGACGCGAGGCATCCTCCACTTTGGCACAATCTGCCGCAGTTGCACCGGCAATCGGACAATCAACACCATCATCCAGGATCTGCCAGGCAGGTCGGCGACTGCCCAATTTCGCCTGTGAACCCGGCCCCAAATCATCGCCGCCACCGGGTCCGTGGCCCACACGCCGGACGCCCCCGGACTCGGGTAGATTCGGAGCTACCTCCTCGAAGATCAGGGTGTTTTGTCCCGTTCGAAGCAAGTGGTTGCTGATGAACGGATACCAGTCTGGGAAAACTCCTTCCTAAATATCCCCTTGAAAATGACCATACTCTGACTACTTTTGCGTGATGGATATCACCGTAACGCAATTCAAGGCCACCTGCCTTGGTGTGATCGACAAGGTGCAGAAGGATAAATCCCGGGTCACGATCACCCGCCACGGCAAACCTGCCGCCGAATTGATCCCGATTTCCGCCAGTTCGCCCGGGAAATTGTTCGGTCGGTCCAAGGAATCCACCGTCATTCTCGGCGACCTCCTCAACACGGAAGAGCATTGGGATGTTGAAGATTGAAAACCTGATCGCCGCAGTGTTCGACACCCACATCTGGGTCTGGTCGGCGGCGGGTGATCCGCGGGCGGAAATACTTCGCAGCTTTTCCGGGACCGCAATTGTTTCCGCCATCTCGCAGTGGGAAGTTTCCATGTTGGCGATGAAAGGCCGGCTGACACTGCTACCGGATGAGGAATCCTGGTTTTCCTCCAACCTCGAACCGCCCGTTTCCCTTGCACCGCTGACTGCGGAAATCTCCTTGGCAAGTTGCCGTCTTCCCGACTTTCACGGCGATCCCGCCGACCGGATCATCGTCGCCACGGCGATCACTTTGGGGATTCCGCTGATCACGGCGGATGAGAAGATCATCCGGTGGAATGAGGAGAAGCGGATGCTTCAGGTCATTGGCTTGTGAGGGAAAGGAGTGGGCACTTTGCCAGCACATTGGCAGATTTTCGATTCTGGATCTAGCTACCCATGTGAAGACAACCATCGAGATTGCTGATTCGCTTCTCGTGCCAGCCAAGGCGCGGATTTGAAGACGCCTCGTGGGACAAGATCCGTGATGCGATTTACTCATGCGCTGATCTAGCAGCTTCGCGGAGCGTCGGCATTCTGCCGACTGAGTGCGGGCGACATCCTGTCGCCCGTCTTGCCAGGTGCGGCGGACAGAATGTCCGCCGCACCCAGCGTTCAGAATGAACGCGCTCCTTCAAAATAACCGCGCGTTTTTCGACTTGATTGGCATCGGCGTTTTCCGGAACATGTTCGCATGAACTACTTGAATCCAGAATTCGCAATTCATAAATCCGGTGGCGAGCTGCCGCATTGGCAACAGGGTGGTGCCTTGCAGTTTGTGACATTCCGCTTGAGAGATGCGTTGCCGCGTTCGCTGATGAGGGACTGGACGGAGGAACGGGCGCAATGGCTGGCGACGCATCCGCAACCTTGGACGGCGGAGACGGAGGCGGAATACCACCAGTGCTTCAATGGGAGAATCGAGCGCTGGCTGGATCAGGGGCTGGGTTCGTGCATTTTCGCCGATCCCGACGCGCGGCGGTTATTGGCGGATTGCCTGATGCGTTTCGACGGCGAGCGGGTCCGCCAAGAGGCGTGGGTGATCATGCCGAATCACGTGCATGTGCTGTTCAGTCCCGCTGTGCCGATGGAGAAGTTGGTCCAGGCGTGGAAGGGCCATTCTGCGAGAATACTGGGCAAGGGGCCGATCTGGCAGCGCGATTATCGGGATACGTTGATCCGCGATTCCGAGCATCATGCGAATGTGCTGCGTTATATCAGGAGGAATCCGCTGAAGGCTAAATTGGCCGATGGGAGCTTCACACTGTGGGAACGGTGTGTCGAGGAGCGTCGGCATTCTGCCGACTGAGTCTGGCCGACATTCTGTCGGGCGGATTGGGACTGCGGACAGAATGTCCGCGGCACATAGCGTTCAGGATGAACGCGCTCCTTGGAACTTCGCCGCGGCGGTGGATTTGATTTCTTCGAGCTTGGACCGATCCGGAGCTGCACCTCTTGCTTGATCCGGCTTCCCGCCGCCTTTGCCGCCGGCGATGGCGGCGAGGTCGCGGAGCAGGTCGCCGGCTTTGAGGCCATTCGCCAACGCGTCCGGGCCGCAGTGGGTGGCGAGGTGGAGTTTTTCGCCGTCGTCCACGATGAGCAGGGCGGGGCCGGCGAATTGCTTTTTCCTGAGTCCGTTCTGGAGT
>JBGSTM010000236.1:0-9044 GCA_041736495.1 Akkermansiaceae bacterium | reverse complement strand
GATGCCCACGGCGAGGCTGCGGGCGGGATCGGGAATCGCCTGCTTGCCGGAAGCCAGCCTGCCATCGAGGCTGCCGGGGTTCTGGCCGGCAAGCAGCGCGAGCTGGTTGCGGGCTTGGCCGATGGTTTGCAAAACTCCGGGAATCGCGGCGCGCGCCTGCTCCAGGCTGCTGATCGCCTGACTGGATTCCAGCGAATCCGCCTCGCCGGCCTGGGTGCGCCAGGTGGCGAGCTGGGTCGTTTCCTCGCGGGTCCTGATGGTGCGATAGAGCACTTCGAGCGCCGCTTCATTCACGCGCAGTTGGGTGTAGGTGATGCCGATTTCCGAAGCGAGCGCGGCTTGCACCGAGTTGAAATTCTCCTGGCTCGCCCCGATCTGCGCGGTGGCGGCCTCGATGCTGCTTTTGCGTTTTCCGAACAGATCCGCCTCCCACGAGGCGTTGACCCCGGCGGCGTAGTTCGAGCTCGAATCCGTGCCGAATCCATCTTGCGAATTGGTTCGGGAAGTGGCCGAGGTCGTGCCCTGCAAAAACGGCAGGTTGGATGCCGCTTCGGCATTGCGGCGCGCTTGCGACTCACGGACGCGGGCCGACGCCGATGCCATATCCGGACTGTTTTTCAGCGCATCCGAGATGATGCGGGTGAGCGTGGGATCATCAAAGCGGTTCCACCAGCGGGACAAGTCCTGTGACGGTGAGGCGACCGGAAAACCCGCAGCATTTTTCCAATCCGCGGGCAGCGTGAACTGCGAGTGGGTGAATCCTGGAAACGGTCCGCAACCGCTCAAGCCGAGAATGGCCAGCGTGGAAATGAGAAGGGCATTCGTGAAATTCATGACAGAGCCGACAGGCGGCCGGCCGACTGAATTCCCACCATGGAACAAATCGCAAGACTTTAACGGCCCGTCTTGCGCAGGATACGCCGAAATAGCCGGCAAGCTTGCCCGGATATCGAATTCATCACCACGAGTCATCTCCGATGAAAAGCCGCCAAGGCCCAAAACCGTCTCAGAAATCCAGATAAATTTCCGTCCGGCGGTTGGCGCGGCGGCCTTCCGGGTTGTCATCGCCCGTCTCTGTGACATTCGGCCGGCGCGGCTGGCTGGCACCCTTGGCGACGGTCACGATCTGACTCGCGGAGACGCCAGCCTTGGTCAGGTAGTCGCGGACGACTGCCGCGCGGCGTGAGGAAAGGCTGTTGTTATAAACCTCGGTGCCAAGCGCGTCGGCGTGACCGCTGAGGGTGATTTTTTTACCCGGATCCGAGCGCAGGATCATGGTGACGATTTCCAACTGCCGACGGGTGCGGGGATTCATCTCGTCCTCGTCGAACTCGAAATACAGCGCGAGCGTGTCACCCCCGGCGGGGTTTTTCACCAGTGGCGAGTAGTAGAGATCTCCACCGGCGACGCGGCGCGCATAGTCGGCGAGCAGCTGGTCGAGGTTGATTTCCGAGACGATCCAGTTCGACGGCGCAGGCGGTTGTTTCAGGGTCATCGCGAACTGGGCGCTCTGCTGGCCATCGCGGGTTTCCACGTTGGCGAGGTAGCCGACGGTGTCTTCGCGCTGGAACATCGAGCGCAGCGGCTTGCTCTTGCGGAGCCGGTATTCGCCCTCTTCAAACAGGATGCAAAGCCCGGCAATCTTGGCATCCGAGACGGTCTTGTGGTCCACGAAAGCACGGGCGAATTCGAAATCCTGCTTGAGCACTGCTTGCAAAAAGGCATCGGCCACGCCCAGCGAGTCGGCGAAGACGGCCTTTGGAATCGGCTCGCCGGCGAGAGGCGGCAGGGTAATTTTTTCCACCGACCACTTGCCGTTTTTCTTGCGCAGATCGAGGAAGATCCGGTCGCGTCCCGGCGGCTGGCCGTCCAGTTCGAGGGCCCAGCGGGAATGCGCGTTGAGTTCGAGTTCGCCGACTTCGCGGACTCCGTCGGGCTGGCGCAACTTGAGCGGGCTGGCGGAAAGCTCCTTCAAGCGGGCGATGGTCTCCGGATCAAACGCGCTTTTACCGATCAGGCGGCCGACTTGGTTGAGGTCGCCCGCTTCCAGCGCTTTGGCAATTTGCGCGACAAGGTCCGCTGGATCTGCGGCGGATACTCCGATGCCCAGATCGGACAACACCGTGGCGGGGTCCTCCGGCGCGGGTGGAGTGGTGAGGCCATCGATTTTTGGCGGAACCGGAGGTGGCGATGGCATCGCGACCGGAGGAGGATTCTGCGGCAGGTCGTTCCGCTTGGAGACCAACCTGTAAACCGCGAGGCCGGCGAGCACGGCTGCCAATCCTAGGAAAAAATACGGGAGCTTGGATCGTTGCATGGTGCAGGTGGTTGAAACGCGGAGTCCGGTGGATAAATTTCAGCCGTTGCGGATCATTCCTGCCGCGGAATTGCAGGCAGGTTCACGGTTAGGATTTTCCCTTCGCGGACCACGTGCAGACTGGTGTTCTGCACGGCGGCGGATGCGGCGAGATGAAGGAAAAACTCGCTCGCGCCGCTGATTCTCGCGTTGTTCACCCCTACGATCAAATCGCCGGAATTCACCCGTGTCGCTGCCAGGCCGGAATCCGCCACTCCGGTCACCACCACTCCGCGCAAGCCCCGCATCCGCTCCGGCACCGACAAGTCGCGGACCTGGATGCCCAGCGCCTGTAGGACTTTCTCCGGATCATGGGTGCGGCCTTGACCAGCAGGATTCACCGGAGCCTGCGAGGTCGCGGTGGCGGCACCGCTTTCGGTGATGGTCGCCTTCAGCTTCATCAGCGTGCCCTTGCGCCAGACATCGAGGGTGATCACCTCGCCCACCTGGGTCCGCTGGACCAGTGAGAAAAGTTGCGAGGAGCTGAGGATTTTCTCGTCGTCCACCGCCCGCACCACATCCCACGGTTGGAGCCCGGCGAGTTGGGCGGGCGAGTCCGGAGAGACGCCGAGCACGGCAGCACCTTCCGGGTCCTCGTAGCCGAGTGCCGCGCGGACCGCCGGATCGAGATCCCGCATTTGCACCCCGAGGAAGCCTCGGATCGGCCGGCCACGCTTGAGGATTTGCGAAAGCGCGTCTCTCACGTCGTTCGAGGGAATCGAGAATCCCACCCCTTGAAATCCCGGGTTCTGCTTGTCGGGGGAAAAGATGGCGACGTTGATGCCGATGATTTCCCCCCGCAGATTCACCAGCGGCCCACCGGAGTTTCCCGGGTTGATCGCCGCATCCGTCTGGAAGAGATCCCGCTGGTTGTCCGAAAGCGAGCGCTCCTTGGCGGAGATGATCCCTTGCGTCACTGTTTCCCCAAGACCAAACGGATTTCCCACCGCCAGCGCGATCTGGCCGACTCTCACTTGCGAGGAATCCCCCAGCTTGAGCGGCACGAATTCCTCGTCCGCATCGATTTTCAACACCGCAATGTCCAGCAGCGTGTCCTCGCCGATCAAATGCGCCGTATAGGTTTTCCCCCCGTGAAGCGTGACCTGGATTTTCTGCTGCCCGGCGATCACGTGGTGGTTCGTGATGACATGCCCCTCATAAGTGACGATCACACCGGAGCCTTGGCCCTGAGTGGGGTAATTCCGCACCCGCGTGCCGCCCCACACGTTCAGAAGCTCGCTGCGGAAGCCGGAGGTGTCGATGCTGACCACCGACGGCACCACCGCCTCGGTCAGCTTGGCGTATTCCGTGTTCAGCCGGGAAAGCAGCTCGACATCGCTCAGATCGAGCGGAGCATTCTCTGCCGGAGTGCCCTTTACCGGGCCGTTTGACGCCGGTTTTTTGGAAAAACTTGGAAACATGCCGAGTATATCCCCACCGGCCCGGCAGGTCCGGAGTGCGGAAACAGCGACAAACGCAGTGAAGAATACAGCAACAAGCGCGAGCAAGCGGCGGAACGAAGGATTCATGGGTGGGGTGGGTGACGCCCGCAACCATGCGTCAGAATTCCAAAGATCCAAGCGCGGAAACAACTCCTCCACCCCACTCCCGGACCAGGAAATATTTTTATTCCCGCTTGGCCCCCAATCCGAATTCTGACAAAACCCACCCCGATGAAAGTGCCCGTTCTTTTATTCTGCTCCGCCCTCGCCCTCACCGGCGCGCATGCGGAAATTCTTTCAGACGCCGATCGCGAGACGCTTCTGGAAAACCTCGAAAAACTCAGCCAGGGTGCCGAAGCGACCATGGACGCCAGATTCCGGCTGGCCATCGCCGCCTATCGGAATGGCATGTCCAGCGACGACGCCGCCATCGAACTCTACCTCAACTGCATGGAAAAGGTGACCTTCACCGACCAGCAGAAGAGCGCCGCCGACTTCCGCGAGTGGAAACGCAAGGAGGACGAACGGCTCTCCGATCCCGCGCTGCGCCTCGCCCTTCGCCACCAGCTCCGGTGGCTCGTCCTCACGCTCCAGGCCGCCTCCGAAAACGCCGACCGACCCAAACTCGCCGGCGACGCGCAAAACATCGTCGACGCCATTTTCAGTGACCCGGAAAAACTCCGCGGCCAGGAAAAAACCCTCGCCCAGCCGGTCACCTCCTCGGTCTTCGCGCGGGCCTATGACATCAATTCGGTGAAGGTGGAAAAGTGGCCGCTGTCACCCGTCCAACTTGAGCAGGTCTACGAGGACATTCTTTTGCCGCCCTATCAGAAACCCGGCAGCACCGCCCAACTGCGGGCGATCTGGATGAAGCGCATCCAGCAGGAGGGCGCAAAGATCGAACACATGACGGTCGAAAGACAGCGGGGCGGAAATGGCAATCGGAACGAAGATCGCGAGGAAAAACGCATCGGCATGGCCTCCGCGATGCGGCCGCCGGAGTATGAGAAGTTCCTCGAAGACACCGTGCCGAAACTCCAGTGGGAGATGGAAATCGATCTTTTCCGCAATGGCGATCAAAGCGGTGCCGCCGTCCGCATGCTGGCCCATCTGCAGAAATACATCTCCCATCCCTCCGCCCGCGAATGGGGCGAAGAGCTCCGGGACCTCCTCAAATCCCCCGCCGTCCCAGCGACAGCGGCAGCAACCCTTGAGGAACCGGCTCCGTGATGCATTTGGGACCCGGGCTCTGATGCAGGGCTCTCAGGTTCACGCCGCCGCATTACCAAGGTCTTCCCTGAACCCCGGATGCCACGGCCCCATTGAAGGCTTCCGGAACCGAAGGGCCTCGATGTTCCATCGGCTGTTTCGCTCCAAAATTCCAGCGGGCAAAATTCCCTCAACCGTGCCGACATGGTGATTTGATGGCGCTCCCCCTGTGGATTCCTTAACCACCCGGTCGGGTGTCTCAAGCGTCCCGTCGTTCCTCTGGATTTCGCGGTCGATTCCCCAAACGCTCCGGTCGATGCCTCAAACCGACCGGTCGGTGATCCAAACCGCCCGGTCGCCAATCCGAATGCTCCGGTAGATGGTCCAAACGGCCCAATCGGCGGTCCAAACGCCCCGGTTGATGTTCCACACGCCCCGGTCGGCGGTCCGAACGAACCCGTCGGATTCAGTCACGAAATTCTCTCCCCAATGAGATGTTAACAGTCGTCTGATGACGAAATTGGACCGCCTCGTCCTCCGCTTTCGCAATACCGAACCCGGAGCCCGCTTCGCCGAAGCCTAGAAAGCCGCCCACATCGTCCGCGCCCTCGGCGGATCCGCTCCTGCGGAACCTCTCCCTCAGGCAGGGACCGACCTTCGTGGTGAACAATCCCTGCGATGCTCCAGCCAGGTCCGTAAGCCGCATGCAGTCTTTACCTTCTACCAAATCCGGATACCTTGCGGACATGAAAACGCTGGAAACAGACATCGAAATCGGAGCCGATGGCAGCATGAAGCTGCTTTCGCCCCTGCCCGCCTGGGTGAAGCCCGGCCGGGCGCACGTGTTGATGACTGTGGAAACGATGGAGGATAAACCCAAGCGCCAGAAGCTCACCGCCTCGCCCGAGATGATTGCCCGGCGCGAGGCCGCGTTGGAAAACGTTCGGAAGCTCGATCCCTACCGCGACATCACCGACCCGTTAGCCTCGCAACGTGAAATGCGGGAAGACCGCCCGCTGCCGGGCCGCGATTGAGGCCATGCTCCTGGACAAAAATAACCTCGCCGCACGGGAACTGTTACCGTTAGCCTCCGTGATTCCATGAATACCCCTCACCCCCTCCTTAACTCCATCAACCTTCCCGAGCGCTTCTGGAACGATCTGCCGGGCCTGGGCATCGTAACTTCCTTCTCTTCCCAATCCAAAATCAACAACCCTCAATCGGCATTCGGCAATCTCTTCCCCTCCGCGTCTCCCTCTCCGCCGAGGGCGGCACCGCCCTCATCGAATGGGTCCGCCCGGAGGAATGCGACTCCCGCTCCACCATCCGCTGGATCGTCAGCAAATCCGGAACCGTCCTCAGACACAGGCACTGCCCGCCGCATGAGTGCTGAGACTGCACCGCCAGATGTGAGCGCGCGAGGTCTGACTCGATTCACTCCAGCACCTTTTTTACCCACACATGCTTAATTTTCACTATTTGGGACCCCGAACCATGACCCCGGAGCAAGTATGACACCAGTTGTTTACACGCTGGGCTGTGACGAACTCAGACTTTCCGTTGAGTTTACGCTCGGGTGCGGCGAATTCGGTCGTATCGGTTCATCGCCGGAAATGGAGATTTCTCTGCCGTTGGTTGGGTTTGAGGAAGAGGAATGCCGGATCAGTTTGGATGGAGCAGGCATGCTTTGGTTGATCCGGGAAGGACGAGAACTTCCAGTCAGAATTGATCCTCCATCCTACTTCCATGCCGGGCCATACAGGTTCCTCATCCGCGAGAAGGTTGAGGAACCCGTCTCGACTCCCCGTATTACGAACTTCGAACTTCCTGCGCCACCGCCTGAGAAAACCCATCCTTACAAGGAACTGCCAAAGAGTAACTCTAAGGCGAGGCTAATGCCTGCAGTTCTGCTCGCTGCTGGATGTCTGGGGGGGATTGCTTGGTACACCAACTATCTATCCAGCAGTCAGTCCGAAGACGGGAATCAAGCCCGGACTGTTCTGTCCCCGAAGGCGGAAAAGACAAAAGCAATGGAGTCCGATCCTGCAACCATCGATCCCAAAGAAATAGCCGAACTGACGCCAGACTCACCAAAGGCAACCGTTGTCCAGATACCTGTTGCTCCGCAGGTCGCCGGGAATCCACCCCTTATGTCTGCGCGGGAGCAGGAGCAGATGGATCTTGAGAATCTTGCTGTCACGGTGGTTCCCTGCGTGTTTCTGATTGAGGTATTTGACGTATCCGGTAGTTCGATTGGAAAAGGCACTGGATTCGCTGTTTCCGCAGATGGATTGGTGGCAACGAACCACCATGTTGTCGAGAATGGCCAGACATATTCGCTTGTGACAAGCCAGGGAGCAAAGTTCGACAATGTGGAAGTCGTCGTCAGCGATCCAGAGACGGATTTGGCGCTCCTTAAAATCGATGCAAAGGATCTGCCATATCTTCCACTAGCAGAGTCGAGCAAGGTCCCAATAGGTAAGAGGGTGGCTGTTTATGGTAGTCCCCAAGGGCTGGCCGGAAGCCTCTCTGAAGGCATCGTCTCAGCATCCGAGCGAAATTTGAGCGAAAGCTTCCCCGACGAGGAGATACCGAACAAAGGAGCCCTTATCCAAACAACTGCGCCCATTTCTCCAGGGTCTAGCGGATCCCCTCTATTCGACGCGGAGGGAAAGGTAATTGGAGTAATGACTCTAAGCGTACTGCGAAAAAATTCGCAGGGCCTGAACTTCGCAATTCCTGTCGAGGCGCTCAAAACGATGATTGATCACGCCAAGAGCAGTTGGTCGTTTGTCAGGCCGAGGCCGAGGACATCCGGCGAGGAGTCTTCCGCAACGAACGCGAAGCTTGATGCAATGATTGAAGAAGAGCCTGCTTACAGACGATTGCGGCAGCAGATGAGTGTTAGGGATTGGGTTGAATCATTGAAAATCGCAGGGTTTTTGGCCGACAAATACCCAAAATCGTCGTTCATACATTTCCAGCATGGTTACTGCGCTGCAATGCTGAGGTTGGATCACCAGGCTGAGTTGTCCTACACAAAAGCAATCGAGCTTGATGTCTCGAATCAATTCGCATGGAATAATCTTGGATTGGCCCTCAGCAACCAGAAGCAACTGCAAAATGCTCTTCTTGCCTTCGAAAAAGCGGTGTCTTTGAATCCTGATTATCCTCAAGCATGGGACAATATCGTTCGAACAAACGTCTACCTTGGTAATTGGCCGAAAGCAACCACGGCGTTGAATACGCTCGTCCAGGTCGACTTCAGAATGGCCAGAGAGTGTGCGACGAAGCTGGTGAATTTTCGTGTTCCCGATGCGGCTTTCAGACAAACACTGGAGCGCATCTTGGCCCGTAAGATAGGGAATGTTACTTCAAGTGGCCACGTTAGATTCCGGGTTGTCGGTGTATCACCCGACGACCCACTTTCAGTTCGATCAGGTCCAGGCGTCAGTTTCCCCAGAGTAATTTCAGTCGCCAATGGAGCGGAGGTCTTTGTCACTGGTGGTGGAAATATGAACGGCTCTACTGAATGGCTGCCCATCAATTTTGGTAACTCGTCCGGATGGGTGGCCAGCAAATACCTTCAAGTCGCAGAATGAATAGGGTTATTGCTCAGATGCGCTGATGACGAGGAGGGATTGCTCATGAAATCACATCTTTACTCACCGGTGTAAAACCGCCAGCACCGCCTGACTATAAAATTCGGTGATGGCTGAAAAGGGCGGGGTCAGAGGGCGGGGTCCCAAATAACAGACACTTTCATCAGTGCAAAGCCTCCAGCACCGCCTGGGGATGGGACTTGGGGACGCGGAGGAGGGCGCGGGAAGGGAAGAGGAACATCCAACATCCAACCTCGAAGGGAAGAGGGCAGATTGACAGGGCGCGGCGCTTGTCCTAGTGCATCGTCAGCGAAGTAAAGGTCATATTACGCAACTCCGGTTTGCTGTGCTGTTTGAGTTAACTTGATGATCTTGCTTAGTTTCTCCGGCCCTTTGGTCCAGGTAAATGGTCCGCAGGTGCGATTGTATGTTTCG
>JBGSTM010000230.1:0-12376 GCA_041736495.1 Akkermansiaceae bacterium | reverse complement strand
GGCCGGACGCAGCGGCGTCGCTCGTGGGCGAGGCCTTGGTTCACGCCGCCACGGCTTTCGAGCGATCCAAAGGACTGACAAGCACGCCGCGCGCGCGGCTTGCGCTGGTGGTCGACCAGCTGGAGGAAGTCTTCACCCACGACCTGGATCCTGCCCGGCGGCAGGCATTCATCACGGTGCTGGCGGTCCTCGCCCGGAGTGGTCGCGCTTGGGTGCTGGCCACCTTGCGCAGCGATTTCTACTCCCGGTTGGAGGAAATCCCGGAGCTCGTCGAACTGTCCCGCGGTCATGGAACCTATCAGCTACCGCCGCTGGTCGCGGCGGAGATCACCGCGCTGATCCGGCAGCCCGCACAAGCCGCCGGACTTGCCTATGAGGAGGACACCGTGAGGGGCCGTCTCGACGACGTGCTGCGGGACGCCGCGGTGCGTGATCCGCGGGCGCTTCCGCTGCTGGAGTTCACGCTGGAAGAACTCTACGGCCGCCGCACGGAATCCGGCCTGATGACCCACGCGGCCTATCAGGAAATCGGCGGCATGGAAGGCGCGATCGCACGGCGGGCGGAGGAAATCTTCAGCCGCCTGGATTCCGAAGCGCAGTCAGCGTTCGGCGCCGCGATGCACGATCTGGTTGGTCTGGATCGCGCCGAGGGTGATCCGGCCACGCGCCGCTGGGCGGATCAGGAGCTGGCGGGTTCGCGTCCCGGAGCCAAGACGTTTTTGGATGCCTTTCTCGATGCCCGCCTGCTCGTGGCCGACTTGCGCGGAACCGGAGAGGAGGCCCGCCCCGCGGTCACGCTCGCCCACGAAGCGCTACTCACCTCGTGGCCGAGACTTTGCGCTTGGCTGGAGGAAAACCGCACGTTGCTGCGGGCACGTTCACGCCTAACTGCAGCTGCCGCCCAGTGGGTGCAGGAAGGGCGTTCGGTCGATTTCCTGCTGGCGGGAGGCAAGCCACTAACCGAAGCACGCACGGTGCTAGAGGCATTGCGCGACCGGCTCAGCGAAACGGAAATCGCCTTCATCGAAACCTCCGCCGCGCGGATGGACGAGCGGGACCGCGAGCTGGGTGACATGCGCGGGCGTCTGGAGCTGATGGATGTCAACGCCGTGCGCCAGCCGCTGGCGAATCTCTTCATCGCCGGTGGCCTCG
Organism: Akkermansiaceae bacterium; assembly: GCA_041736495.1. GTDB lineage: Bacteria > Verrucomicrobiota > Verrucomicrobiia > Verrucomicrobiales > Akkermansiaceae > Luteolibacter. The sequence goes on along the minus strand of JBGSTM010000230.1, from coordinate 11,224 downwards.
GAGGCGCGGTTTCGTCCATTGTCGTCTGGTGGATGATCCGGCGTTCACCTCTTGATCCTCCCTTGATAGGAATCACGGCGATCTGGTTGGGCTTCGTGGGAATCATGGGCGGCATGGCGGTTGTCACCCTGCGGAAAACACGCATGCCGAAGAGCCTCGTCTCCGGACAGATGATCCTGACGTGGGGAATGATCGCCGTGGCGTGTCTGGCAAATGGCCTCAACAATCAACTCCTGGGATTACCACTCAACACGTTGGTTTGCGCATCGGCGCTTTTCCTCGCCATCGGGTTCGCCACCACGGCCGGCGTGATCCAGAAGCGATTGTTAGTAGCCTCGGTTTTCCTGACGGTGGGCAGCCTCGTGCTGGCGACATGGCCTGCGGACGCGATGCTCATCTTCGGAATCCTGTGGGGCGTCGTGTTCACGGGTTTCGGCGTCTGGCTCCGCACGGGCGGTGGCGGCGGCGCGTTCGGTGATGGAGACCGCTAGTTTCACCTTGCGGTGGCCGGAAACACCCCCCAGCCTAACGAGTAGGACGTGCAACCTGCGTCTGACCCACCGCCATGCAGATTTTCATCCAACACCACGGACAACAAACCGGCCCCTTCACCCCCGACCAGGTACGCGCCGGACTGGCCAACGGAACCTATCAGGCATCCGATCCGGCATGGTATGAGGGTGCGCCCGGATGGCTGCCCTTGTCCACCGTCCCGGGATTCGGGGAGCATTCGCCGCCCGCCATGCCGGGAATGTCCGGCGCCCGGACTTCCGCCCTTGCGATCTGGAGCCTGGTGCTCGGGATCCTCGCGATTTTCACCGCCGGGCTCACCGGAATTCCGGCGGTGATTTGCGGCCATCTCTCACTGAGGAGCATCAAAAAGTCGGCGGGCACGCAAACCGGTGGCGGCATGGCCATCGCCGGCCTGATCACCGGGTATTTCGGATTCCTCATCATCGGCGTGGCCATGATCGCAGGTCTCACCGCCCCGCTGGTGATCCGGCAGCGGAAAAAAGCGAATCAAACGGAAGCCGTGAGCAATGCCCGTTCGTTCGGTCTCGCGCTCTACGAATTCAAGACCGAATACGGCAGGTTCCCGGACGAGACCACCGCCGCGGCAGTCGCAGAGGCGACCAGCACTCCGAAGATCTCGGGGAACAGCGCGAATGACCGTTTCCGCCAACTGATCCGCGCCGGGATCAGCCAATCGGAGAGCATTTTTTACGCGCGCGCCACCGGCGTCCACAAGCCGGACGGCCTGATCGACGGCGACAACGCCATCGCCCCGGGCGAATGCGGATTCGCCTACGTCGGAAATCTAATCACCACCGACGAGGTCGCGCGGCCGATCGCGATGACGCCGCTGATTCCGGGAACCCAGCAGTTTGAATACAACGCCTTCGATGGCAAAGCGGTGATTTTGTGGACGGACAACAGCGTGAGGTCACTGCCCATCGACCGGAGAACCGGTGAAGTCATGTTCGAAGGGAAAAACCTGCTGGATCCGGCTCATCCGATCTGGGGAGGCAAGCCGCCGGTGATCAAACTGCCGGAATGACGGATGATCATTGCAGTTTTTTCAGCAGATCCTTTCTTGAGACAGATTGATGTTGGCCTGGCCCCGCCTTACGAATCGACACGCGCACCGATGGTTTCATCCCCTCGCCCAGGAAGTAGCCGGTGTTCGGCGGCTTGTTGTAGGCCACGTTCTGCCAGACGATCGAGAGGCGGTATTGGGGATCGTGCATCAGGGTGGTGATGCGGTGCTCCGTGGGAATGGTGGTGGTGTAAAGGCGGATGGAATCGCCGTCGGGTCCAGGGACCAACAACTCCTCGCGCCAGTCGCCCAGCAGGTCCGCGGAGAGAAGCGGGCGCATGCCGGCGTGGCGGGACCTGCCGCCCGCATCGGGTGGCTCGACGGAAAAGATTTTCCCGCTGGACTGCTTTTCGGGGTCCCATTTGAAAATGGAAAACCCGCCGTAAAGTTCGCGCAGCAGGTCGCCGTCCCACCAGATGACCCAGTCGGCTAGAGCGGGCTCCTTACCGATCAGTTCACCTTTCACCGTTCTCAACCCGGCGGGACCGCCCCAGACTTCCGCTCCGGGGTGACGGGGATCGATGTCGGCGACGACGCCTTCGCTGATGTCCACGCCCGGGCTGTGGGACCAGAGCAGTTTGCCGGTGCGGGCGTCGTGCATGCCGGCACCCGGAGTCTGGAATCTCACCGTGTCCTCCTCGTTCTCGGTGACCAGATAGAGTTCGAGACCCGGTCGCGCGGGATCGAAATCGCTGACATGAAGCGCATCGCCGTGTCGGCGACCGGTCGTGTAGAGCCCCTTGCCGTCGTCATCGACGGTCATCGCCTGATAGATGATCTCATCCTTGCCGTCCTCGTCCACATCCACGACGGAGAGGGAGTGCCCTCCCATGCCGGAATACGGAGAAGCCTCGGTGAACGGCGGGTGGCTAATGCCGGAATCAAAAACCCAGCGCGACTTGAGTACGCCGCCGCGCCAGTCCCAGGCGGCGAGCACGGTGCGCCCGTAAACGCCGCGGCACATGACGAGGCTGGGGCGCTTGCCATCGAGATAGGCGACGCAGGCAAGGAAGCGGTCGCAGCGGTTTCCATAGGAGTCGCTGCCGCCATTGCCGCCGTTTCCGCCCCAACCGTCGATGGGGTCGCGACCGGGGATGTAGTTGACGGTCTTGAGGGCGGCTCCGGTCTTGCCGTCGAAAATGGTGAGGAACTCCGGGCCGGTTAGAATGCGGCCGAATTTCTGGGTCGACTGCTCCTTGTTGCGCCAGTCCCTGGTGGCGTCGCCCAGGATTTTACCGGTGCCGTCCTTCGTCCCGTCCGCGGTCTTGCAGGCGATTTCCGCGCGGCCGTCGCCATCGAGATCATAGACGATGAACTGCGTGTAATGTTCGCCCTCGCGGATGTTGATGCCGAGATCGATGCGCCAGAGGAAGCTGCCGTCGAGTTTGTAGGCTTCAAGGACCGGGGTGCCGGTGATGCCGGTGAATGAATTGTCCCTGCCCTTGGAATTGCGGTGGATGATGATTTCATACTGGCCGTCGCCATCGAGATCGCCGGCCGACGAATCGCCCGGGCGGTATCCTTCCAGCGGCTGGAGCGGGATTTCGAAATAGGGTTGATCGAGAACGCGGACGGTGGTGCTCGGTTGGGCCTCCTGGCCATCGACCAGCGGACGGATGAAATAGCCGGTTGCCAGGGCGGCATCGGGGTCGAGGAAATTGGTGGCACCGGTGAGCGGCTGCGGGTTCACGCGCTGGTTCCCGGCTCCGACCACCCGATAGAGGTTGAAGGCGGTTTTTTCCGGTTCGCTGCCGAGCAGCCGCCAGCCGAGATAGACCTTGCCCTCTGCCTGGCGGATGGCGACGAGACCACGGTCCAAGGCTTCCATTTCCCGCTGGGCGAGTAACGGGAGGGCGGAGAAAAGCAGGCAAACGAGCACCCGGCAGCGGGATGGAGATTTCCGGGTCATGAGTATTTTAATTGTACACTCGGCGAGGGGGCAATCTTCCTTACCCGTTCGGGGTAGTTGCAGGCGTCAGGAAGGCAGAATGTATTGCGCCACCCAGACCAGTCCCGCGATGGCGATGCAGGCCGAGCCGATCGTCTGCACTTGCAGCGTCCATTTCCGCATCGGCCAAAGCAGGATGAATGCGGCGAGCAGCACGCTGATCTGGGCGAGTTCGACACCGACATTGAAGCCGAACAACGGCCCGACGAGTTGGCCCCGCGGAACTCCGTCGAGCTTCTGAGCAAGCGTACCGGCGAACCCCAGCCCGTGCAGCAGGCCGAAACCGAACACCAGGATCAGCCGTTGTTTGCCAAGCTGGCGGGTCAGCAGGTTTTCGACACCCACCCAGGCGATCGTCACGGCGATGAGGATTTGCAACGGCTTTTCAGGAACCTGCACGACCCCGAAAATCGCCAGCGCCAGCGTGATCGAGTGGGCGAGCGTGAACAAAAGCGACTGTTCCACCAGGGGCCTCCACTTTGGAATGAGCAGAAAAAGGCCAAGGATGAAAAGCACGTGATCCAGACCGAGCGCATGGCTGAATCCTAGCTGCAGCCAGCCTCCGGCAAGCGGCTTCTCGACCGGAGCGGACGCGCCGGATCCGGTCTGTTTCAGCAGCATCAGGCTGCCGCCCGGCAGAGTGCTGACGATGTCCGCGTTCTCGCCCTCTTCGATGAGAATGATGAGCTCGGTTTCCTGTTCGCCGGACCAGTGGATCCGCAACTCGCCCGCGCCGGGAAGCGGGTCGATCAGCAAGCGCGTGGAAAGAAGAGCGATGTCACCCGCCTCCGGGGGCAGTTCGAACGGCTCCTTGGCGAAATCCGGGAAATCCACCTGCCACGCCACCTCCTTTTCAGCGAAGGTGATGCGCAGGAGTTTGCGCAGCGTGTTTTCCGTTTCCTTGCGGATCCGGGCGAACTCCTCAGGTGAGGATTTCATCGCCGCCTCTCGGCTCATCGGCGGACCGCCCGGCACGTTCCGGGTCTCCGGCAGCATGTAGGCGATGTCCATTTCCCCTACCAAACGCCACTGGTCGTCGAGCCTCAGGAACTCGAACTCGACCGAAGCGACCTGATGCGCCCGCACCCATGAAAAAGAACCTAGAAAAACCAGCAGACAGGCGAAAATTCGGGCTCGGAGCATCTGTGTGTGAGAATGACGAACCGGCTATCATTCGCAACCGGATTTCGCGTCCAGCGACAATTCCATTGAGTCGGAGTTCCTGCCGGGAAGTACGGTACCATTGGCGGAGCGGCACGGATATCGCCAAAACTTAAGCCGCTCAGTGCTCTACCTCTTTTTGCAGCAACTTGATTTCATCTGATGTGAGGTTAAAGAGTCGATAGACCCGGTCATTCAGTTCGGATTCGGCTGCGACCAATCCGGCAGTGAGCCGGGCTTGCTCTTTGCCCTTCTCGGCAAGATACGGCTCCCATTCGTCGGCGATGATCGGTTTTTTCATGGGATTCATCTTGAGCTTGAAGCTTTGCTTCAACGCCTCACCGAGCAGATTGAGGTCGAGTTCCCACCACGAGGCGGCTTTTTGATTCAATGGATTGTCACCGGACTCGCCGAAGGCTTGGAGCAAGCGGCGCTGCACATTGATTTGCGCTTGGTATCGTTCTTGTCCGAGGGCGCTACATGCACGGGCGAGATCAGCGATGGCTTTGCGTTCGTCCTCAGTGGCATCGGGAATAGGAACGTGCGCCATGTATAGTCCCTTTAGTCTGTATTGCCAGCGGTCGCTTCGCAGTCGCAATGGTTGTGCAGTTTTACTCAAAAAGAACCACGTTGCCCATGATGCAAGAACTCCAAGTAGAAACCCATCATCACTTGGAATTGTAAATGAGGTATCCCCAATTAGCCCACCGGAAGGATCGATGGAAAATCGTGGACGGTTGGTAATGTCAGGCCACACAATCTTCGGCCGCTCAAATGCCTGCCAATAATCCACAGTGTCCTGGAGTTCATACCATTTGTATGCACCACCCTTTCTGCCTGGCCATTTGCGTTTGTCATCCCAGTCATTGGGTTTCGGCTCAAGTTGAGATCGAAAACCGTTTAGATAGTTGTGAACAGCAGGATAGTCTTCAATGCAGATTCCACGTCGGGCAAAAATCAGAAAATCCGTCGAGTCTTCGACGTACCATGGGCGGAGATTTGTTCCTTGCCTGAATGGTTTTATGATTTCGGAGCTATTTGGATCTGATGCGACAAGCGTGTCGCGCAGCTTTTGGTTGATTATGAAAACCTCGTTTAGCCCTGTTTTGATACCATACAGAATTTGACCACCGGTGTACTTATGAAGTGGTGTGCCTTGCGAGACAAGTTTGCTTCGCAGATGGAGTGCCGAATCAGCTTCCAATTCCCATGCATCTTCGCCGAACTTTTCAGAATTCACCGTCGGCGCTCTAGCAATTTCATCTGACAGAGTTTCCGGCGGTCGACCGCTGGTCAGCCATTTGAATAGCCGCATGTCGCCGCCAGGCGCGTGTTTGGACACGATGGTGATTGATGGGCGGATTAATTCCGCATCCTCGAACGGCTGGAACTCGCCGAAGTCCACCATTGAGGTCATGCGCGCGTTTTCTGCGAGATACTTGCGCAGGGCAGCCCCAAAGTTCCCCCGCACCCAGCTACCCGAAGTGATGAACGCCAACTGACCGCCAGGCCGGAGCATTTCGATGCCCTGCTCGAAGAAGTAAACGAAAATGTCCGCGACGCCGTGATAGGTGCGGTAGCGCTTTTCCCAGTACGGTTTGAACGGGGCGAGCCACTCCTGGCGGATGTAAGGCGGATTTCCCACCACCACATCAAACCCGCCCTGCCCGAACACTTCGGGAAACGCCGCCTGCCAGTCGAAGGCTTTCGGATGGATGGCTGGATCACTGACGACGCTGTTTCCCTCCCGGATGTTGTGATCCAAGCTGGTGAGGGCTTTGCCGTGGGCGGCGGTTTTGATCCAGAGACTGAGCTGGCAGATTTGGATGGCCTCGGCATTCAGGTCCACGCCGTAGAGGTTGTGTTGGAGAATCTGGCGGTCGGGATCGAACAGGGTGCGCTCACCGCGCAGTTCTTCGAGGCGGGCGTTGGAAATTTCATAAAAGGTGTGGAGCTGGTCGAAGGTCTCAATGAGGAAGGCACCGCTGCCGCAGGCGGGATCGAGGATGCGCAGCCCTTTGAGGACTGCTTGCCAGGCTTCCCAGAACTTGATGAGCACCTTCCGCTGCGGTTCGTTGAGCATGGCGAGGTCGTAGACGCTGGGATCAGCCAGCGGCTTGCGTGCGGTGGCAGTGGCAGCGGCTTCCTCGGATTTCCGCAAGTCTTCAAATCGGGTGGCGATGACGGAACCGAGCGTCTGCTCCACGATGTAACGGGTGATGAAGGCCGGAGTGTAGAAGGCTCCCTCTTTCTTCCGCCGGGTCTTGGCATCCTTCTCGGTGGTGGGCAGCTCGCCGCTCTCGATGTCCTGGCGAATGCGCTCCAGATCGGTGATGGATTGCTCGAAGATGTGGCCGAGGATGTCCACATCGATCGCCGGGCGGATTTCCTGCGACAAGTCACCCTCCGCCACCTCGCGGGCCGGGCGGAAGTCGTGTCCGGCCAAGTCGCGGAACAGCGCGCAGACGTCGTCGGGAACCGTCAGCGTATCGAGTGCCTCATCGTGGGCAAAGAGCCCGCCGTTGTAAGCTGGGATTTTCAGCCCGCTGTTACCCTTGTCCACGGAACGGAACAGGCCGCGGAAGTTGTCCCAGATCGGCTTGGGATTGTAGGGATCGCTGTGGTCGAAGGCCCCGCGCACGGTTTCCGGCGGCAGCAGTCCCCTGTCCTCGCAGAACGAGCAGAAGAGAATCCGGTCGAGCAGCTTCTGCGAGCAGCGGAGGATTTCCTGCGGCGAGACCGACGGATTCTCGGCGCGGAGCCGGGCGAAGGCGGTCTGCCGCAGGTGGGCGTAAAACGAGTAGAACTTGTTGGTAATCTCGCGCCCGACGGTCTCGGATTTCGCAAACAGCTCTTTGAAATGGCACTCCCCGAATTCCGGCACCACACGGGCGGCCCCGAACAAAAACACGAACCGCTTGAGCAACCCGGCATCGGTCGCCAGCCGGACGGTGTCGAAGCGCTCGTAGGTTTGCTGATTCGAGCCCTTGTGGTAGAGCCGTGTCTCCCGCATGGAGGTGACAATGATCCAGTCGCACGGAAAATTGATGGCGTAGCGGTAACACTGATCCACCGCCGACATTTTCCGCCCGGCGAAGGGAATTTCCAACGGATCACGCGTTCCCTTCCCCTCGATGGCGACAACATATTCCTGCTTGTCCGGCCGGAAGCGCCCGAGCGCGGCATCCGCCTTCTGCCCGTCCACGACGACGTGGGTTTCCCGTGAGAGCGTGTAAAAGTCGGGAGACCCGGCGGGGCGGGTGTAACCGAGTAAATTGCAAAAGATGTCGGTGAGAAAATCCGGCAGCAGGTCGGTTTCCTTCATTTTGTCCGCCTTCCCCGAGCTGATGAGATCCGCCCAATGCTTCAGCCGGGGCCGGGAATCCTCCACGGCAGCGGGCAGGGCGAAATTCCGCAAGTGCTGGCGGATGACTTCAGGGTGAAAGAGCGGTTTGGATTCGACGGCCATGGAGTTGGAGGGAGGCTAGAGACCGGGGTCAGCCATGGGAAGCAAGGAGTCGCAGCATTTGAGCTGGGAGACCTTTGCAGCTAAGATGCTAGCAATTGCCGCCCCGACGCTTTCCAACTATCGTCTTGCAAACTCATTTCCCGAAGAGATCGATCTGTCAGAGTTCCGCGGAATCGATCAGACAATCCTATCAAGACCTCAGGGCTTGTATTCTTGTCAACTCAACAGCTGGTACCTTGGCATACAATTACCGACCCTCCCATGCCCAACGTCCAGCGACTGAAAGGAGGAGCCAGAAAAGGACGCGTCCAAACAAGGCCGGCATGATCATTACCTACCATCTGCTTTGCTACGAAGAAGAATCCAGCCCGCGCCTCCGGCCAGAATTACCAACGTCCCGATCAACGCGGCAACCCACACGGATGGAATGCCGCCCCATGGCTTCGCTTCTGGAGCCGCCTTTCCATCCGAACCTGCGGCGGAACCGCCATTTTTCCGGATGTCCTTTCGCGTACCCTCATTCTCATTATCTCTTTCAATGCGATTCAGCGTCCGCCGGATGTCGTCGGCGAAGTCGCCCCTGCCAATTTCATGCAGTTTGTTGACCAGTTTTCTGGATTCCTCCAAGTGCATGGCGCTTCCATATTGACGCAGGGCTGAGGCAATGGCACCAGGTGCGTCCTCGTTGAGGATTCCGATTTCGTCTTCCGATTCGGAGTTTGCATATTCAATCACCATCTGAAGAATTTGATCACTTCCCACATCCAACATGCGATGGACAAATCCATGAACATGGATGGCATCCATATAGCCGGGCTTACCACCTTTAGATTTAATTTCTTGAATTTTATCTAACGAACTTCGGACTTCGTGGAAGAACAAAACTTTAGAAGCATCGACGATCTCTGGTCGACCTGCTGTTTTTCTTAAGCGGGCCGCCACTCCAAGCGCAGTTCTGGAGGCACTGGAACCATATTTATCAGGATTGCCAATAATCCTCGCCAAAGTCGTCTCCCAATCTTTCGGATCTTGTGCAATTGCAGCTTCCTGCTTTCTATTTTCTGGACCATCAATCGGAATTCCTTGTTCCGCGTGCACGACAATGAAATCTTCAATTTCCTGCCCGAACTTCACGGGGTCCTCAGACGTAGGAAACTCGACTCGAGCAAAGGATAAACTCTGAAGAAAAATTGAATTAAGAAAAATGTATAAAGTGATCAAGAAAGCCTTCATATTGATTTAAGGATTTTTGAGAAGTTCGTTCAAAAACATGTCCTCTTGTAATCCATAAAAGCGCTTAGAGGATATAATTGTATGATTGGACGATGTGCCGTTTCTCATCAGATTGTGGTCGATCTTGTGTTCTGATTCGCCGTTGGCGTAATCCTCGCCATAGTGAAAGTGGTTAGTCAACAAGTGTCCAACTTCATGGGCGATGGTGAATCGAAAAGTTGTTTGGCCATCTAGCACTTTAGTCGCGGAAATGACGGCAGTATTTGCTCTGGCCTGATCGTCAGGTCCTGTAAACCTCTTTGTATAGGCCCGGCCCAGATGACCTTCAAACAAATCCGGTACGACGAAGACCGTTATATCTCCCCGTTTTCCTTCCTGATTAGCTTTATCTACCAATTTTCTCATATCCTCATGCATATAGGAAAATGCCCCCTCTGGACCGCTCCCACCCCCGCCATCATGATTGACCGCACCCTGAACAACCCCTTCTGGCACATCCATGGTTGTCAGGGTCAAATCGAAGATCACACCGGCCTGCGCGTAACGTTCTCGTGCAATATCCCGCATTTGCGCCACTTCAAGGCTTCTCGCGCTAGCAGCACCGACGAGAATGATCCGCCCGGACAGCTTCTTTCTAACCGGCACGGGGATTTTCGCGTCCGCGGGATAATCAGTGCCATCGATGCGGATGCTTTCCACACGGACTTTCCCGCCAAGCTGCACCTTGTGCGTGCGGTCGTTCTTCTTGTTATCGTCTTTCACGCCGTAGCCGTCATCCAGGTCATCCACATCATCAGACACCAGCAGGAGGGACTTGGTGACGAGGTCGATCCCATCCACCTCCAGATCGATTTCCGTCGGATCATCGTTGTAGGTGGCGGCCGGATTTCCGATGGTGGCCAGCTTGATGGAAACATTGCGCAGTCCAGCCGCTCCGGGAAGCCTTACATAAAACCGGTCTTCATCCAGACCGATATCCAGCGCACCGGCTGCGGACAGTGAATTCTCCATTTTCCCGACTTTGAGCCCGTCCACAAGCTCCTTGTCCTTGTTCACAAAATCTATCGACCGGACATCCAGCGCGGCGACGCGCTGGAAGAGGTAGGTTGATCTTTTCGGAATCAGGTCCAGCCCCATGCGGTGGAATTCGCTGACCGTGGAGTCACGCTTGAGAAACAGGGTGAGGCCTTCGGGAGAAGTGAGCTTTTGGTAGAGTTCCGAGGTTGGAGACATCTCGATTTTCCCATTGGCTGGAATCGTGAGAGGTTCGAAACCGCCTGTGCCCGGAGTTTGCAGAGTGAATCCTGTCTGCGGATCATTCTCTCCCTCCTCGCCCGTGCCGAATTTCAGGGTGATGCCATTGGAAAGCGCTCCGGCATCGGGGCCGACTTTGAGGACGAGCTTGTGCCATTGCTCGGATTGGAGGGGAAGCAGAGGGGTCAGGCTGGGCCAATTGTTATACGGTGCGGGCGGAAAACCAGGCGGGCTGAGTGGCATGCCAGGATATTCCAGGGTGCCGGCCGAATGAGCCGTGATGGTGGCACCAATATCAGCGTCAACGCCACCGATGCCGTCGTTGTCCTGGTAAGACTCACCATCGGAAGTGGTACCATTGAAAAAAACGAGGCCTCTGAACTGGCGGAAAGGTAGATTTTGCTCGGTCAGAGTCCAGACGTTGGTGTAGATCGTTTTGTTTTCTCCATCGATGAAACTGTGCCCTATAACTCCGAAATTGGGGGTTCCAGTCTCTGGGGCTGGAGGAAATGCCTGGAATCTGATTGCTCCAGCTGGAATCCCGATGCTTCCCACTGCGGAA
>JBGSTM010000219.1:0-10880 GCA_041736495.1 Akkermansiaceae bacterium | reverse complement strand
GGCTGGCGCGCGGCGGCGGTGGAGGAAGCGGTGGCCGCATGGTGAAGGCGATGGCGGCGATGCCGAGAAGCACGATGCCGGTGCCGACTGCGATGAGCGCGCCGGTGTGTTTTTTCCCTCCATGGGTACCGTCTTGGTGGGGATTGACGATGGACAGCGGATCGGCGAGCTGATGCTCGATCTGCATGCAGAAATCCCGGACCTGGGCCCAGGTGATCGGGGCTTCGAGGCCCTCGCCACGCATCCAACTGAAGAGGGTGAGCATGCGGGTGGCTCCGGGCTGGCCCTCGGCGACGAGCGGGACCATGGCATTCCCCAGATGGACCACGTCGCGGACGGATTCGTCCTCGGCGCGGGGCCCGGCGATGGCGAGATTTTTCAGGCGGATGACTCCATGCTCGTCGAGGTGCACGGAGTCGAGGCCCATCGGTGAGGTCGAGTGGCCGAGAGCTTCGTGTTGGAGATGGGCTTCTGAAACGCGGCGTAGAACGTGGGCAAGTTGTTCGGGTTGAAAGGGTTGCCTCGCCTTTTCGCGCTCGGCGAGGGTGACTCCGGGCAGGAGTTCGTGAGCGTAGAAGCAGCAGTCGGGTTCGGCGACGGCTTCATAGACCGAGCCGATCAGCGGGTGGTCCACGGAGGCCTTGGCACGCACGTTGGCGAGAAACGTGTCGCGATGGTCGGCCTGATCGTGGCGGAGTTCGTCGAGCAGGACTTTTCGGGAGACGGAAATTTGTTCGGCGAGCCAGGTGCGGGTGAAGGCGTTTTCAGCGAGAAGTTCCGTGAGGCGGTATTCGCCCAAATGGCGTTCTTCGGAGGCTGAATTCATAGGTCGTGGAGAAATCACTTGCTCGGGAGCGGCGGCAGAAGCGGGAGGCTGGGGTCGAAACCGGGTGGCAGCACATCCTGGAACTCCGGCAGCACCGGATCGCCGTGGTTTACGCCGGCGGAGCGCGGAATCTTCGCGGCAAGATCCCGGGGCCACGCCTGCACGTCGAGAATCTCGCCCTTGTAGAGCAGGGAAACGACCTGGCCGTAGTAGCTGCGCGCGCCGAAAAGATGCTCCGTCTGGCCGTCCTGCTCGGGAATCACATAGGTCATGCGCAGGTTTTCCTCGCCGCCGGCCCAGTCGAAGGGCAACGAGACCCACTGCTCGGTGACCCAGGAGTTATCCTCCAGCTGAACGATTTCCCCCTTGGAGGTGCGGTTGAAAAAAGTCACCGAGATGGCGATGTCCTCCACATCGATTTCGTCCGTGGGAGCTTTCTGCACCGGAATGGTCAGGACAACGCGCTGGCCGAGATCGTCCTTCGGATCATTGAAAATGCGAACCCGGCCGAGAGCGAGCTTGCCCATCATGGCGTCCGGTTGCTCGAAGCCGTCGCGCAGCTTGGCGGCTGCGAGTTCGTAAAGTTTCCCCGCTCCGGACACGCCCATTTGGAAAACCTTCTCGTAATGCGCGGCGGCGGTGTCGAACACGCCCATCTGCTCGTGGACCAGGCCGAGTTCGTAATGCACGCTCGAGTCGCCCGGAGATTGGGAGAGCGCTTCTTCGAGTTTCACGATGGCCAGACCCATGTCGCCGGCCACGCGTGCTTGGCGGGCTTCATTGACCATCCGCTCCGAGCGTGGATCTCCAACTTGCGGAACGACCACGGGTGTGGGTGCCGGCATCGGCCGCGATTCCACCGGAACAGGCGGGGGAGGCAGTGGCGGGCGGGAAACGACGGAGGAGGGATCGGCAGCGGCGTTGGGCACCCGCACGGCGATGAGCTTGGGGACTTCCTTGATCACCACCCGCACCTCGCGGGATTCTTCGAAGCGGGTGGCAAGCGCCAGGCCCGCCACCAACAGCTGTGACATCGCCATCAGTGCGAGCGCCCAGCAGGAAATTGCAAAAACGGGCAGCCGCGACGCAGGCAGAGGATTGGGTTTCTCGGATACCATGGGCCGAAGGTGCCGTTCCGGCATCCCCTTGTCAATTCGCCGGGAAAACCACTTCCTGACCGGCGGCCGGACCGTGGCCGAACTTGTCGCCGATGTCCTTGCTGGTGACGAAGAGCATCAGGGAAATGAGGGCCAGCGCGCAGGCGGTCTGGAGGATTTCCAGAGGCTTGGCTTTCACCGGGCGACCGAAGATTTTCTCGAGAATGGCGAGGGTGATGTGGCCGCCGTCGAGCACGGGGAAGGGCATCATGTTGAGAACGGCGAGGTTCACGTTGAAAAGCACCATGAAGGCGAGGATGCGCCGCCAGCCGTTTTCCATCTGGAGCAGATCGTATTGCAAGGTGGCGATGCCGACCGGGCCGCTGAGGTGGCCAATGCCGATGCTCGAGTCCGGCGCAGCCACGCTGGCGATGGTCGTCCACATCATGCGCAGGCTGTCGCCGACCTGTTTGAAAGGTCCCGGGTGGACGATGCCTTGATTCTGAAACGGAGCGCTGTAAAAGCCGATCCCGAGCATCGGCCCCTTGTCCGGTGGTGATAGCGGAACAACGGGGGTGGCTTGCAAATTCACGGTCTTCCCACTGCGGGTAATGACGAAATCGATCGGCTTGGCCCCGTTCGCCTTCACGAAAGCCACGGCCTTTTCACTGTCCTTGAACTCCTGGCCGTTCATCGAAATCAGGTGGTCGCCCTCCTTGAAGCCGGCTTTTTCCGCCGGGCTGCCCTTGGCGATGGAACCCAGTTCGATGTGGTCGATTTCCGGACCGATGCCGACCTGGCGCAAGCCGCCACGCTGGAACCACTTGGTCTTCTGCGTCTGGAATTCGGAGACGAGATTCAGCGGGGCAGGGGCACCGGGACGCTCCACGGTGAACTCGATTTGCTGGCCCTTGCTGAGGATGATGTTCTCCGTGATGCTGTCGAGCGAGCCGGCGAATCCATCCACCGGATGGCCGTTGATTTTGACAATCTTGTCGCCCGGAAGGATTCCCGCCTTGGCTGCGGGGCTGTTCTCGACAACCTCGCCGACGATCTGGGTCGGGATGAAATCCTTCGGTTTCCCGACACCCCAGACGACCACTGCGGAAAGCAGCGCGAGCAGCATGGAAAACAACGGACCGGCGAAAGCGACGATGATTTTATCCAACGGCGTGATGGGCGGAAGCGGCTTGCCATCCTTGTTGCCGCCTTCGAGCGCCTCCATCGGCGCCATTTGCGGCAGCGCCACGAAACCGCCGGCCGGGATCCAGCCGAGGCCGTATTGCACGCCGATGATTTCTTATTACCAAATCGGAGTGCCGAACCAGATCTGGAACCGGTCGATCCGCAGGCCACGCCATTTGGCGGCGAGGAAATGCCCGAGCTCGTGGACGAAAATGATGATGTTGAAGATCGTGAGGACGACGGCAATCAACAGAATGACCTGCAGGATGGTGAAAATGACGGACATGGGTGAGGTAAGAACGCTGGAACCTTAGCGATGCCGGACCTTCCGGCAAGTTCATTAAAATTTCCAAAAAATTTGCCCTGCGCCAGTCATTTCCCGACTCACCATTCAGCCCGTTATCGAACTTTTACGTGAGAACCCGCGCCGAGCGGCCCATTCCCTCTACAGGGCGTTCGGGAGACTCGCCTTGGCATCCATCCTCATCCAAAGCCCATCATGAAGTCACTTCCCCGCATCCAATGCCATCTACGATGCCTCGCAGCCTTTTTGTTTCTGGCGGGCCTCGTCACCGCCGGGCCGAAAAGTCCGCCGAACATCATTGTCATCCTCAGCGACGATGTCGGCTGGGGCGATCTGGGTTGTTATGGCGCCACCCAGGTCAAAACGCCCAATCTCGACGCTCTGGCCCGCGACGGGATGAGATTCACCGACGCCCACGCCTCGGCTTCCGTCTGCACCCCCACCCGCTTCTCGATGCTCACCGGCCAGTATTCGTGGCGGGTGAACGCCGTCGGCCTCGACAAGGGTGTGGCCAATGGAGACTCACCGCTGCTCATCCCTGTCAATGCCGTCACCTTGCCCAAGATCCTGAAATCCGCCGGCTACCGCACCGGTGCCGTGGGAAAATGGCATCTCGGCTTTGGCGATTCAAAGCCGGATTACAACCAGAACCTCTCCCCGGGACCGCTGGAGATCGGCTTCGATGAGTTTTTCGGATTTCCCGCCACCAACGACCGGATTCCCACCGTTTTCGTGCGCGACCACCGGGTGGTGGATCTCGATCCCAACGACCCCATTGATTACACCTTCCAAGCTCCCACCGAACCCGATAGCCCCTTGAAAAAGTTCTCTTCCGGCGGCCAGCGCATCGGCTGGGTTTCCGGCGGGAAAGCCGCGCAATGGAAGGATGTCGAACTCACCGATCGATTCACCCACGAAGCGATCGCCTTCGTGGAGCGGAATCAGAAAAGCCCGTTTTTCCTCTACTACGCGCCGCAGAACGTCCACGCGCCCGCCATTCCCAATCCCCGCTTCGCCGGGTCCTCCGGTCTGGGCAAACGCGCCGACACCCTCGTGGAACTCGACTGGTCCGTCGGCGAATTGATGAAAACCCTCGAGCGCCTCAATCTGGCAGAAAACACCCTGGTGATCTTCTCCAGCGATAACGGAGCTTACGTCATGGATGAAAAGGGACATAAGCCGAACGGTCCTTGGCGCGGGGAAAAATCCCAGTTGTGGGAAGGTGGCCATCGCGGGCCGCTCATCGCCCGCTGGCCCGCGCAGATCCCGCCCGGCGTTTCTAACGAGCTGGTGAGCCTCATCGACCTGCCCGCTACCGCCGCGGCGATCGTCGGGGCCGAACTCGCCGCCGATGCCGCGCCTGATAGTTTCAACCTGCTGCCCACCCTGCTCGGGAAAACCAACCCGCATCCCCGGGACCACCTGATCCTCATGAGCGGCAAGGGCGACCTCGCCATCCGCCAGGGGAACTGGAAGTACATCCCTGACCTAACGACCGCCAACGGTTGGAAAAGCGGGGCCAAAAAGAACGAAGCCACCTCGTTCAAGGCCGGCCTCTACAACCTGGAGAACGACAAGGGTGAAACCACCAACCTCAGTGCCCGGGAGCCTGAGATTTCGAAACGCCTTGCCGCGCTGCTCGAAAAAGCCCGTGCGACGCCGGTCACCCGGCCCCAGTGAGTTGATGTGAAGTCGCAACCGTTCAAACACGGAATCAGCCGGACAGTTTGTTAGGGTTCGCCTTCCTCACCGATCCCGCGCTGCCGAGTGGCAACCCGCTCAAAGCCATTTCACCCGATCTGGAAACGGTGACCCTCGAGTTCTCCGTGGAACTGGCGCGCCACCGTACTCACATGGCAACCATCCGGCCCGCAAAGGCGCATCCGGGGTCCGGCTTCCACGTGCTGGAAGTCATCGGAAACTGACGGCTCTCACGGCACCTGCGGTTTCAGCTCCGTTTTGCCATCCTCTTCGACGGGATACAGCGCCTGGTGTTTCTCCAGCGCGGCGACGAGGCCCCGCATCATCCGGCTGAGCTCTTCCGGTTTACTGCCCGCGAGGTCGTTCTTTTCAAAGGGATCGTTTTTCAAATGATAGAGCTGATAGCGCGCGCCTTCCGACTGCTTCGAGGGCACGTAATGATAGATCACCTTCCACTCGCCGTCGCGCCAGCTGGTGAAATATTCGCTGCGATGCGCGTGCGGGTAGTGCATGAGAAATTGTTCCTTGCGGCCGGGATCGGGTTTGCCGGTCAGCAAGGTGTCGAGCCGGATGCCGTCGACTGTGTGGCTGTCCGGCGGCTGGATGCCTGTTAGCTGGAGGATGGTGGGAAACAAATCCTGGACGGCGGCCTGCTGGCCCTGGATCGCTCCGGCGGCGATGGGGAGTTGTTTCTGAAATGCATTTCCCGCGTCAGGCCTGGCCCACGCGGCGATGAGTGGCGCGCGCGTGCCGCCCTCGTAGTGGGTCGCCTTCATGCCCCGCAGCGGAGCCGAGGAAGCGGCTTCGTGGGGATCGCCGAGCGGTGCGTCGCTGCCATTGTCGCCGAGGAAAAAGATCAACGTGTTCTCCGCGACGCCGAGTTTTTCCAGCTGGTCCAACAGGTCTCCGAGGGACTTGTCCATGCCCTCGATCAAGGTGGCGAAGGCCTGCGCCCTGGCATTTTTCCCGGAGTCCTTGTAGTGGGCGGCGAAGCGGGGATCGGAATCGAAGGGCGAGTGTACGGCGTAGTGGGCGAAGTGCAGGAAGAACGGTTTGCCGTCCCTGACCGCCTCTCCGATCCGCGCGTTGGCCTCCAGCGTGAGAGCCTCGGTTAGAAAGGTTTCCGTCCCGTGGTATTTCTCCAGATGGGGGACGCCGAATCCGCCGCCCTTCTTGAGCCCGCCGTAATTCTGCTTTCCGTAATAGCTGCCAGGGTGCCCGTGCGCGCCCCCGCCGACGTTGATGTCAAAGCCGAGACGGGTCGGGTCCGCCCCCTCGGAACCGACCGGACCCAGGTGCCCCTTGCCCACGTGAATCGTGCGGTAGCCCTTCCCGCGCAGCAGGGCCGGGAGCGTCACGTCGGACTTTTTCAGCCCCTGCCAGTTCCATTCCGGCGGGCCTTGCGTGCCGGCGTTGTCCTTCGCGGGATTGATCCAGTTCGTCGTGTGGTGGCGCGCGGCGTTCTGCCCGGTCAGCATCGAAGCGCGCGAGGGCGAGCAGACGCTCATGGCGCAGAAATGGTTGAAGCGGATCCCGCGGCCGGCGAGGCGTTCCATGTTCGGCGTGCGATAGAAATCGTTGAGCGGATGGCGCTGCGGCTTGCCATTTGCATCGGTGAGAAAAGGCACGGATGTGTCCATCACCCCCATGTCGTCCACGAGCACGATGATGATGTTGGGTTGCTCCGGAGCGGCTTGGGAGAGGCAGGGGAAACACGCGAGAAATAGCCAGAGAATGGGTTTTTTGATCATTTTGGAAACGGGTTGGGTCGCGAGGATACGTCCGGCAATCGGCCGCGGTTTCAATCGACCTTGAAGGGCACGTTGGCGGTGGCGGCGTGGCCCTTGCCATCCTTGACCCACACATGAAGCCGATAGATCCCGGGCCTTTCGGGTGCGATGACCGTCACCCGGTTTCCTGTGACGCTGGCGATCGCGCCGTCCACCGCCGCGGGCATCGGCGGGCGGGCGGCCGAGTGGTGGCCTTCCATTTCCGGCAGCACCGCCCAGTGCCAGAGGAGCGGGTCGCCATCGGGATCGCTGGCCTGAATGCTGGCGTCGAAGGTGTCGCCGGGTGCCACGGATGATCTGGGCGCACCCCGGGGTTTCTCAATCGCAGGAGCCTGGTTGGCGGCGCGGGTGCCGGACCACATTTCCTGAAGCGTGTCGGCCGCAGCGGTGGTCTCGCCGTCGTGGGTGAAGATCCCGAACCACGTCGCGGTGGCTTCGAATTTCCAACCCCAGACAAACACATAACTGCCGAGACATCCATCCCCCGCGGCGATCACGTTCTGATAGGCCTTGCCGATCATTTCCGCTTTTTCCGAACTCGTCTGCTCCAGGGGCGCGCCGAAAGAGGTCTTCGGGCTCTCCCAGAATCCGCGCGGTCCCCACTCCGTGAGCATCCAGGGACGTTTCCATCTGAGCTCACCCAGCTGACGCCGCAGGTTGAAAACGGCGCCGTAGGTGTTGATGCCCACGTAGTCGAGGTGCGGGGCGTGGGCGTCCATGCCGGCGGCCTTGGCTGGATTCATGCCGGCAATGGCGGTGAAAGTCGGGTGCGCGGGATCGATTTCCCGGACGAGCCTGGCGAGGCGGTCGAGTTGCCGCCAGTACGCGGCGTTCGTGCCGTCACCCTCGACCTCGTTGCCAAGGCCCCAGGCGAGCAGGGCGGGATGGTCGCGATGGAGCATCACCTGCTTGCGGACACGCTCGGCCTGCTTGTCGCAGTGATTGGTGTTTTGATAGGAAAACCAACCGGCCTCCGGCTCCAACCAGATTCCGGCGCTCACGGTGAGTCCGAGCCTTTCAGCCTGATCGAGGGTGTCGGCCAGCCCGTGGGTGTCCCAGGTACGGATCGAGTTGGCACCGCGGGCGGCGAGTTGTTCGGTGCTGCCCCGGCCGCCGACGCCTTTGACGAAATAGGGCTGGCCCCCGCGCGACATGCCGGAAGCCGCGTCCACCCTCACCGGGATGGCGGTGGGCGGTGGCATGCTCTCCGCCAGAGTGGTTTCACGGCAGCCTGCCAGCATCCCGGCGATGGATACGGGGATTGCCAAAGAACTGACGAGCTTGCGGGACGAAAACGGCATGAAAGGATGAATTGCAAAGTTCGCGGGAATCCGGGATTCTCGCAGTCGGTCGGGTGGGCGGAACCGAGGTTCCGCTGTCTAGCATGCATAGGCCGGATCCGCTCGAATCTCACACCCGTGCGAAAAACCCGGGTGATGATAAAAAACCGAAAGATCGCCGCAGCTGCGGCATAAACCCCTGTGATGGACGAAAAGGAAATCGCCGATGTGCTGCGGATCGTGCTCGCGGGGAATTCACAGGAGTTCTCGCGCCTGGTCGGCGAGTTCGGGCTGTCGGTGCGTTCGTTCATCCACGCCCGGGTGCAGAATCCGGCGGATGCGGAGGATCTCGCCCAGGAAACTTTCATCGCCGCATTCCGCGGGCTATCGAGGTTCCAGATCGGCCAATCCTTCGAGGCATGGCTCATCGGCATCGCCAAACACCGCGTGCTCGGCCATTTCCGATCGACCGGCCGCCGCCACAAGGCGAACGAGCGGTTCCGCGAGGAATGTCTGACCCGAATCGAGATCGAACTCGGCGAAATCGAGGGAGAAACCGGCCGCGACCCGCTCAAACTCCTGATGGACTGTGTCGAGAAGCTGCCGGAGCGCATGCGGCAGTTGATCCGCGCCCGCCTGCGGGGTGAGGACGGCTCGATGGCGGCCAAGCTTCTGAACACCACGCGCGGCGCGATTTACATGCTCCAACTGCGTACCAACCATCAGCTGAGGGAATGCATGATGAAAGGATCGCCATGAAACCGGAAACCACTCTTGCCAAACTCCTCGAAGGCTGGCTCGACGGCGGCCTGTCGGATGCCGAGCAGTCGGATCTTTTGCGGCAGCTCGACGAGGATCCCGCGCTGCGCCGCCGCTTCGCCGAGCAGGTCGCCACGCTCGGTGCCACCCGTGCCGCCGCAGATGCCAATCCGCGCTGGCTTGCCCTGTTCGACGCCCTGGATCTCGCGGATGAAGCAGGCGGCAGCGCATCTTCATTCGCCACCATCACGATGAGCCGGATCGAATCCGGCCACCACCGTTCGAGGCATTCGCGCACTGCGGTGTGGAGTCTTGCCGCCGCAGTGGCCCTGCTGCTGGCGGGTGGTTTTCTGTTATTGAAGCGGCAGGCAAGCCCGGTCGCTCCGCCACTCGCGGGACCACCTTCCGAACCGGCCGACGTTTTGTCCGTGGCGGTGGTCATCGGCACCTCGCCGGGAGCCGGGTTCGAGACGGGTTCCTATCTCAAACCCGGAGTGATTTCACAAACCGAAGGATGGATGACCTTCCAGACGCTCAATGGAGTTTCCGTCACACTCGATGCTCCATTCGAGGCGTCGCTGTTGAGCCACGACCGCGTCCTCCTCACCCAAGGGCGGGCCAGAGTGCGCGTGCCGGAAGGCGCCGAGGGTTTCAAACTGGAATCCCCTGCCTTCGACGTGGTGGATCTCGGCACCGAGTTCGCGGCTCTGGTGCATCCCGATGGCACTGGAACCTGCCGCGTTTTCGAAGGCAAGGCGGACGTCTCGCTGCTGGATTCCATCGGCGAGGTGAAACGGACCCAGCAACTCGTCGCCAATGAATCGGTCCGGATTTCTCCCTCAAGTCAGGGGATGTATCCGATTGATGAAAGCGATGACTCCTATCCGGAGATCAAACAGCCTCTGCGCCCAAAACTGAACATTCCCTCATCCTATGCCACGGACCTGATGGCCATGGGTCCGGTGGGATACTGGAGGTTCGAGTCGGTTAGAGACGCCAAGGTGGCCAATGAATTGCCAGGTGCTGTCCCCTTGCAGGCAGTCGGCAACGCCACGATTGCCGCCGAGGAGGGCGGGAACCACTCGGGCGACCTGACGCATCGGAATCTGGCGGAGTTTTTCCAAATCCCCAGCAAAACGAAAACGATGCTTGAGGGGGACTTTTCCATCAGTTTGTTCGCGCAGTTCGCGTGGCTTCAGAATTTCGCGCTGATCTCCGCATCGCGATATGACCAGGGCAGCCAGGGCCACTCGTTCGTCCTGCAGTCTTATGCGTCCTTTCGCAGGTTCGGTTTCAACGGCACCGGCCTGCATGCGGTGCTGCGGGACCCGCCCGCTTGGGACGGTGGCGTCGAAGTCTACGGCAACATGCAGGTCCGCCCGCTTCACTGGCACCACATCGCCGCCACCCGCAACCGGGAAATGGTCACACTCTATCTCGACGGCGTGGTGGTCGCCCGTGAACCTGCGGGGGCCATGCCGCTGGACAGCCGCATGATTTTCGTGGGCCGCCTGAACGGCAATCCGGAGCAATCCCGGATGGAAGCACGCGGCCTCGTCGGCCACATCGATGAGTTGGCGATCTTCCCCCGCGCGCTCTCGGACGATGAAATCCGCCGGCTCGGCAGTCCCTGATGGAACCGGCCGTGAAGACGGAATCCCGGATCGCTAAACCACTCATTTTATGAAACACAAAAAGACCCAATTACACGTTTCACCGAAGAGCTCCGGAATTGCCCGAGGCTTCACCCTGGTCGAGCTGTTGGTCGTGATCACGATCGTTATCGTTCTTGCCGCCCTCGTCTTTGTCATGACCGGCAAAATCAAGCAAAAGGCCTACCAGGCGAAGGCGCGGTAGTGTAAATCTTTGTCTGTAAAAGGCTACGAAGCCCGAGTCCGCCGGTCAGGCAGACGATGGAGCGTAGCGGAATCGTCTGCC
>JBGSTM010000140.1:0-18897 GCA_041736495.1 Akkermansiaceae bacterium | reverse complement strand
TTCAAGGACGGAAAAGTCCAGGTCCTCGTCGCCACCGACATCGTCGCCCGCGGCATCGACATCGACGGAGTGACCCACGTGGTGAACTACGATTTCCCGGTCAACCCCGAGGACTACGTGCACCGCATCGGCCGCACCGGCAGGGCGGAGGCGCAGGGCGAGGCGCTCAGCTTCGTGCCGAAGGGAGATCTCAACCTGCTAGACATCCTCGAGATGTCCATCGGCCAGCGGCTTGATCGGAAGCGGTTGCGTGGTTTCGACTACCACGCCCCCGCCCCGCCGCCGCTCCCCGGAGAAAAAACGCCCCGCCAAGACTGGCGCAAGCGCACCCGCGAGATGGAGGCGAAAAAGGCCGCGAAACCCTTCACTCCAAAGCCTCGGCACGCTCCCAAAAAATCCAACGAAAGCCGCGGAAGGCGCTCGTCATGACTCCACCGTCGCAGGTGGACTGAGAAGTTTGATTTCCGGAAAGTAGGTCTGGTAGCGGTTGAGGTCGGCGGTGGCTAGGGGCAGGTTCAGAAATGAAGCGTGTGCGCCGATGAAGAAATCGGGAAGTGGGATTTTTGGCGCTTCGGGTGTGTCTTGCTTGCGCCGGTTTTCCAGATAGGCGGCGTAGGCTTGGGCACAGCGGATGCTTGCGGCGAAGGGTAGATCGAGAACGACGACGCCAAGAATGTCGAGGCGCTCAGCGACCGTTTCGGGCCTGAGATCTCCTACGCACAACTCGGCGAGAATCACCGGGTTAATGGCGACTCCCTCTCCCAGCAAGCCATCGCGGATGAAATCCGAGGCCCAGGCATGCAAGCGCGCGGACGGATCGAAGGCATCGATGAGCACGTTGGTGTCTAAGAAAATCACGGCTCGCGCGTGAGGGCTCGAAGTTGTTCCCAATTCATTTTCGGGGTGAGGGCCGCGGAGGCGAGCAAGGCATCGATTTCCTCTGGCTTGGGTTTCGGCCTTCTGGGAGCGGGAATGACCTTGGCCAGTTCATAGTGACCCGGTGCAGCTTCCCTCACGGAGTAGCACTCGCCAGGCGTGGCACCGGGAAGCACGAGACGACGCTTGGTGTCGATCGTTTGGACTTTCATGGTGGGAAATTCCCACAATGAAGGTTTTTGTCAATCATTTGAGCTGGGGGTGGATGTCCACCCAATTGCCAAAACGAGCGGTTTTGCAGGCAATCGGGCGGCGATGGCATTCATGCATTCAATGGCTTCACCAGGTCATGGCTCCCGCTGAACTGGCTCCAGCGACTGGAGAAAATCGAACAACTTGCAGCGCCATCCTCTCAGCCCGTTGTCGGCAATGCTTTTTCACTCCGGCTGAACTGTGTCCGCCAGTCCACCTTCGCGGTGAGAAACATCAGCCAGGCGAGCGTAAAAACCCCGCAGACCGTGAGGGTGACGCCCGTGAGCCCGTCGAAGAAAAACGACGCGCTGAACAACACCAGATAGGCGATCTGTGCGGGCAGGGCGACCTTGAACAACGCGTTTCCGCCCACCACCCGCAGGTAGCCGCTCACCAGCACCAGCGAGACCACCGTGGCGATCGTGAAGCTCGGATAGATCGGCAGCAGGTCCACCAGATAGGCGAACAGCAGGTGGAAGGCGAAAAATCCCGCCGAGACGAAGAACACGTGCATCGGATGCAGCGGCACGCCCTTGAGCCCGCCGACGAGCAACAGCACCGTTACGAAAAACACCAGCGAGACCGGCGCGAAGAAAGCGATCCGCGTTGCCACCGGTCCGGCGTTGAGCAGCTTGGGCATGTCCATCCCGATCGACGGCACCGCCAGCACGTCCGGATAGTTCCACACCAGGTCCCAGCCTTTTCCATCATTCGTCCGGTCCTCGTCGCGCGGCGATCCGGTGCCTACCGGGAAATTGATCTCCATGAAATCCGTGCGCATTCTCAGCAGGAATCCGGCGATGCGCCGCTTGTCGGGGAATCCATAGATCCAGCTGCCGGTGCCCCGCGTCTGATAGCCCGCATGCAGCGTGACCCTGCCGGACGCGGGCAGCACCACCGCGCGGGTGGCCGTGCCGGACGTTCCCGGGCGGAAAGGTTCCGCCGCCGGCTCGTGGCCTAACCGGAATTCGAATCCCTCCAGCTTCTCCGCCCCAGCCGGCAGCGGGAATGAAACATACACCGTCTGCGGAATCCGCGTCGGGTTCACGAAGACATACGCCGCCTTGAATGCCACATCGTAAGTCCGGTGGCGGAACAGCCCGCGTTGTTTCGGGACGAATTTCAGATCGACCGCCACGTCCGAAGCCGCCGGCAGCAACGCCGCGCGGCCGCCAGGAGCGTTCGGGGTTTCGAACCAGGCTTCCGGATGTTTCTGCTCCAGTGGCGGATTCCAGACGCCGGCAACTTCCTGCGACATGGTTTCCGAGGATTCGCGCGTCCGCTGCGACATCGCAGTGGCAAGCACGAACCAGGCCACGGCGGTGCAGCCGACAATGGCCATGGAGGCGATCAAGTGGGTGGTTTTCATGAAATTGTTTGTGTTAGTTTTTCAGATCGGAGCGTTGATAGAAGACGTTGGTTTCCGGCCGTTCGTCGCGGCACAGGTTTTTCCTCAGTGTCAGGCGCGAGGGCGGCTCGTTAGGCTCGGCAGTGCGCAATAGGTTGCCGTGGGTTTCCGCCTGATAGCCGCGCGGGAGTTCGATCTTCCAGGTCAGCGCCCGGATGAACAGCGGAGTCCTGGGCAGTGCCAGCGAGAGTGTCCCCTCCACCGGATCAAGCGCCGCGACCCGCCCGGTGAATGAGAGTGAGATTCGGGTTTTATCCCCGCTGCCCGGAAGGCTGACTTCGATTCTTCCCTCACCGAGATTCACCGGCGTCGCAGATTGCCCGGCCACCTCGCAAGACAGCAGCGACAGACCGGATGGTACATCAAGTGTCACGCCGAGCATCCCGCGGTGTTCCACGTTCATCACACCCTCGACCATCATCGCTCCGTCCGGTTCCAGCTTCACCGACCAGACCGCCTCGCTGACGGTCGCCTCCGCAGTTGCCACCACCGGAAGCGGATTGACCGCAAGCTCCACAGTCGCGACTGCCTCAAGCTGATAGCAGTTCACGCCTTTAAGCTTTTCCATGAAGCTGGCAGGCAAGCCTTTCGGCGGAAACGGCCCGGCCAATCCATCCGCCGAGTAGGTGAGTTCCGGCGAGCCCGCGATGATGAAACGGGTGAGGGTCGAATCCTTGCCCGGCCCGGCAGGCGCGTGCAGTTTCCAGATCCGGTCCAGGGGCCTGCGAGGAAGCTGATAGAAAACCACCACCTCGCGCTCAAGTTGCCCGCGGGTCTTCCACTCGAGCTGCAATGCCAGCGAGCGGTCCTCTCCACGAACGGGTTTTTGTCCCGCCAGATCATCGCCGGTTGCCCTCACCTCGCGGGCATCGGCAGGAAGCACCAGCGTCGCCGCCACCCCGGATCCGCCGGTCGCAGATGCCCGCGCCAGCACTTGATAGAGAATCCCGCCGTCAGCCGGAGTGACGAGCGCCTGGTTCTGCCAGGTCCAGGTCGAGGGTTCCGGGGGTCTCAGCGCCTCGCGGGTTTCCTCGCCACCCAGAATCCGGATTTCAAAAGTCCCGCCTGCGAGCGGCAGTGGTAAGAGCTGGTTCGATCCTAGCAGCTGCTCGCGACCATCGATTTTCAGCGCGACCGACCATTGCTCGCCGAGATCGCCGGTTTCAAAAATCGCCGCGGGGCAGGCCGGCACGATCAGCCGCGCGCCGTCGGTTCCGAATGATGGCAGCAGCCGCATTTCCAGCACCTGCGCTCCGGCATTTTCCAGCGCCTGACAGAGCATTTTCCCTTCGATGAGAATCCGGGTGTCCGCAGGTTTCTGGCTCTCCACCGTCACGCCGCCACCCACCAGCGGGATCATCGCCAGTCCGTCCGAAAACGTCGCGGTGCGGAAGGCGGAGTCGAGAACCGGCGTCTTTCCGACCATGCTCAGCCGGAACCGCGCCGACAACAGCGCGGAAACCGGTTCGCGGTCCACCACCGGGCGGGTGGCTTCAGTAATCAGGGACTTCAGCTCCCCGTAAGGCAATTTCACCTCCGCCTGATCCAGCCCGGGTCCGGCCAGAACCAGGTTCGACGCGAATGCGGAAACAACTAGCAGCTTTTTGAGTTCGGACATGCGCCATCCTTCCAACCTCAAGATGAAACCTTGATGAAGCCTTCATGAAATCTCGGAGTGGGGAGAAAAAACTATCTGAAGTTCATCGATCCGAATGCCTCGCGAATTTCCACGAGAAGCCGGTTCACCCGTTCCCGATCCGGCTGATCCTGGAAACCCGATGCCTCGAAATCCGTCACCACGGTGGCGAGCTGCTCCTCCGCCCGGCTGACGAGGTCTTCGTAGTCGAACTCCCCGGACCTCACGCGCAGCAGGTAATCGCGGTTCGGTCTGCGAATGCGGAGCACTCCTTCACGAGCGATCTCTCCCGCCATGTCGAGCAGGCGGATGGTGTGGAGGAGGTTCTTGGAATCATAGCCACGTCCGTGTTGGGAATTCGTGGTGTAGCGTTCCTCGTTCCGCTGGCCGACCCATTCCCAATATTCCCGGTGCGCTTTGCAATGGGCGCGGAAGGCGTCGTGGTTGAATTGCATCCATCCGACGGGTTCCGCCTCTTTCGGGACGCTGGTGAAAATGAGCGCGTCCGGGTCTTTGGGGGAAACCAAGCCCCGATAGGAGGCCTTCTCATCATGATAGATCGCGAACAATCCGGCGGCATGCTGGACGGAGGTCAGCCCGCATTTCCGTGGATCGAGATTTCCAGCTGACAGCCATTCAAGCACGGGCACGCTGCCCTGGCCCTGCGGTACCTGGCAGAAATCCAGCAATGCGAGGCGCTTCTCCGGTTGCGGATTGACGATCTTCTTGTTCAGCCCGCGTGCCTTGCGGATCTGGCCCATCGCGTATTCGCCGAAGGTTTTCGCGCAGAGTTTGGAGAGGAAGACTTCCGGCTCTAGCAATTCAAACAGAGGATGCTTGTGCCGGATGCAGTCTTCCGGCATTGCCAGGAGCTCCAGGGCGTTCGGGTTGTTCTTGAGAAGCAGTGAGACGAAATGTCCGATCTCGTAATAAACCTGGTCGTTGCGCTCGTCGGCAACCTGCTCGATGGCGTCCAGCCCTGCGACGAACGAAAGCGGCGCTGCGAAAACTCCCCGCCGGTCCTCGTCCGAGCCTTCGATCGCCGTGCCGTAGGCGTGGCTGCCGGCAATGCTGTCAAACAGTAACAGATCCGGACGGCGGATGCGGTCCAGAGTGAATTGAGCGGGTTGGAGAAGCTCGCCCGGACGGCGGATTTCACTCCGCAGCAGGCGATCCAGCGAGGGCAGGTCGCCGCTGCCTTGGGGAAGCGTCGTCACGCTTTCCAGAAATTCGTGGAGAAACGCATCCAGTTCCGGGAGACGTTCCATTCGCTCGCTTTCCGCCGTGCGGGCCTTGTGTTCCAGCAGCTCCGGAATCAGCGATTGAATCCCTGCCGGTGCGGTGGCGTAGAGATCCGCAAACGGCACGGGCGGAATCGAATGGGATTCGGCGATCCACTTCGCCGCCAGCACCGCCCGAAGCGCGTAAAGATAGTCCTTTGCCCGGACAGTCCCGTCATGGAGCTTGCCGAGCACCATCTGTCTGGCAAGTCCGCGATAGTGATCCGAAGACGCGCGTGGGGAAAAAATTCCGCGGGCCATCGCCTGCCAGCGTTCGCGAAAACCGTTTTCATTCCTGTAAACGATCGGTGAGTGCAGCCACTCGACGAGCGCGCCATTGGATTTTCCTAGCAATCTGGCCGCCTTGCGAAGATCCCAGCCTCCCGCATCCAAATCGCCCTCCAAGGGCAGGTCGATGGATTCGAGACCTTCCAGGACCGAAACGTATGACTCTGCCGGCCGGACGAAAATGAAACGGATGTCGTAGTCGCTGTCCGGCGAGGCGAAGCCCCAGGCACGGCTGCCGGACTCGACCGCATAGACGATGCGAACGCCGCGGGCGGCTTCGATGCGGGTGAGGAGGGTGTTGATGTCGTCGAGCATGCTTCTACTGACGGAATTCTCGATGGGGACCCGCCTTTATTGGAAGCAGAAACTCGATCGGACTTCTTCTGTAAAGCCTTTCGCCGCACGACATGCGGGGATCTACCCCTCCATCACTTCATCCAGCCAGGCGATCATCTTCCGCCGGTAGGCCCCGCCATCGTCGGATAGAGCCGTGCCATGGCGGCCGGTTTTCACTTCGAACAACGTCTTCGGCTCGCTGGCCGCTTCGAAAAGCTGCCGACCCTGCGAGACCGGCACCACTTCGTCGCGCGTCCCATGCACGACCAGCAGCGGCACGGGTGTTAGCTTTTTCACGAAGTCCTTCGGCGCGAGTTCGTCGGTGACCAGACTGGCTCCGAGCTGGCCGCCGATGAAGCGGGCCATCGCCTGATAGGAAGCGAACGCACCGTCGATGACGATCGCGCGGAGACCCTTCACCGGCGTCTCGCCGAGAGCGGTGACGGATTGTGCGCCGCCGAGGCTGTGGCCGTAGGAAACGATGCGCGTGGGGTCGATGTCGGGGCGCTTGAGCGCGTAGGCGAAAGCGGCCTTCACATCATCGATCATGCCGCGGCGGTCCACGGTGCCTCCGGATTTCCCGAATCCGCGGTAGTCGTAGATGATGACGTTGTAGCTGGCTTCCGCGAGCCAGGCGCAGAAACCGAGGTGATAGCTGATAGATCCGGCGTTGCCATGGGAGAAGACAACCGTGCCTTTGGCGGCCTTCGCGGTTTTGCCCTTGGCGGGGATGAACCAGCCGTGCAGCGGGGTGCCGTCGCCGGATTTGAAGTCGATGCGCTCGAATTTCAACCCCCATGCGGCCGGGGTGGACGGCTCGTCACGGGTGGGGAAATAGAATAGCTGGTTGCCGCCGTTTTTGCCGATCATTCCCTGGGCGAGGCGGGACAGGTCGCCGTTAGGGCCCTGGAGCAGCGCGCGCATGTCTTCTGCCGTGACGGGCGGGGCGGCGTCCTGAGCGGAGGCAGCCACCGATGTGGCAAGGCAGAGACCGAAAAAGCGCGCGGGCATGGTGACTAAATCGACACCCAATCCGCAATTTGTCGAGCGAAAGAAACCTCGACTGGAAGGAGCTTTCCACTAGATTCCCCAATCCATGATCACCCGAATTTCGCTGATTTCCGCCATTTTGTCCGCTGTTTCCACTGCTGCTGTCCGGTCGGGCAAGGCGGAGGCGGACTGGATCTGCGCGACCGCTACCTATGAACCCGGCAAACCCGTGCAAACGGCGGTGCGGTTGGTTCTGGACGCGGGCTGGCACACCTACTGGGAAAATCCGGGCGAAGGCGGGATGAAGATTTCCGCGAAATGGGAACTGCCCGCCGGGTGGACGGCCGGCGAGCTGGAGCATCCGGTGCCGGTTCGCTTCAAAGCGGGCGGGCTGGTGGGATTCGGCTACAAAGGTATGGTGGTGTTGCCCGTGAAATTCACTCCGCCGGCCGGATTCACTGGCGTGGCGAAACTGAAGGGGAAAGTTTCATGGCTCGCTTGCAACGACGACCAGTGCATTCCGGGCGATGCGGAGCTCGAGCTTGCATTCAGTTCCGGACCCGCCGCTGAGGCACCGGAGGCCAAGCTCATTCGCGAAGCACTGGCAAAAGTGCCACAATCCCAGGAAATACGCCTCGAAGTCACGGAGAAACAGGACAACCTGGCACTCCGGATCGACGCCTCGCCGGGCCAGCCGCTGAATCTCGACGACTACGAGATTTTCCCCGCCACTCCCCAGACGATCCATCCCGCCGCAACCATCCGGTTCATCAGCGACGGCTCCGGATGGACCGCGGAAGTTCGTAAAGATGAATATTTCTCGAAACCGGACAGGAGGCTCATTCTCGTGCTCGCCGGGAAATCGGGGCAGCCGCCGATGTCGCTGAAATGGAAGCCCGACTAAAAAGTCATTTGAGAATTCCGCCGCATGGGTAAGACTCCACGCTGAATTCTTAAACCAACAACCTATGAAAACCGTTGTCCTAACCACCATCGCCGGCATCTTCGCACTGGCCACCGTCAACGCCAAGGAAGTCGGCAAGCCCGCTCCGCAATTCGCCGCCAAGGATCTCAAGGGAGAGTCCGTTTCGCTTGCCG
Source organism: Akkermansiaceae bacterium (assembly GCA_041736495.1). GTDB lineage: Bacteria > Verrucomicrobiota > Verrucomicrobiia > Verrucomicrobiales > Akkermansiaceae > Luteolibacter. The sequence continues at coordinate 10,733 of JBGSTM010000140.1, read as the reverse complement.
ACCTTCGCGGCAAGACCGTCGTCCTCGAATGGGTCAACTTCAGCTGTCCTTTCGTGAAGAAACATTACTCCAGCGGAAACCTGCCGAAGCTCCAAGCCGACTACGAGACGAAGGGCGTCGTCTGGATCACCGTGAACTCATCCGCCAAAGGCAAACAAGGCTACGCGGAAGCTTCGGAAATGACCGCTCTCGCCGACAAGCAGGGAAACAAGGCCGCCCACTTCATCATGGATACGGACGGCACCATCGGCAAAGCCTATGACGCCAAGGTCACGCCCCACATGTATGTCATCGATAAAGAAGGCGTGCTCGTTTACAACGGCGCGATCGACTCCAAGGCCACCACCGATGCCGAGGACGTCGCGACTGCCGACAAGCTCTTCGCCAACGCGCTCGCCGCGGTTCTAGCAGGCAAGGAAGTTCCTGATGCCACGAACAAGCCCTACGGCTGCGGAGTGAAATACTGACCCATGTTCAACCGATGATGCCCATCTTCGGATAGTTCCCTCCGAGGATGGGCTTCAGGTTCGGGGCCTTGAGCCAGTCGGATAGAATCGAGCCGTAAACACTGCGGAAATCCACGGTGTGCTGGATGTCGCCCTCCGCCAGATCGGTGAGGCTCGGGTGCGAGCCGTGCAGGCCGCCTTTGACGCCCGCTCCGGCGACGAAGAGGCAGGAGGCCTTGCCGTGGTCGGTGCCAGCGCTGGCGTTTTCCGCGACGCGGCGGCCGAACTCGGAGAAAGTCATGAGCACGACGCGCTTGTCATTTCCCTGTTCCTTCAGGTCGGCGAAGAAGGATTTCAAGCCGCTGTCGAGCTGGCCTAGCAGGCGGTCGTGTGAATTCACCTGCTGGTTATGCGTGTCGAAACCACCGTGGCTGACGTAATAGACGCGTGTCGGCATGCCGCCGGCGATCATGCGTGAGACCAGGTTGAGGTTGCGGGCGAGCGGAGTGCCGTCGTAGCGGACGCTGGTTTTGTGCTTGGCTGCGAGTTCGAGGATTTTTTTCGAACTGACCCGTGCGTCGAGGGCGACGCGTTCGAGGAAGGCGAGGTTTCCCTCACCGGTGATGCCACCGGTTTTTCCGCCGGCGGGCATGGCGATGGAGCCGCCGTCGCTGGGCGCGTCCTGTTCGTCATCGACATGGTCAGGCTTGTTGAGATCGGCGAAAAATTCCTCGGCTTGGGCCCTTTCGCCGCCGCCGTGGATCCAGCGGTAGAGCTCGGGAGAGTTCAGGCAGACACCGGGATTTTTCATGGCGCCAAACGACTCCGGCTGGGTCTTGTTGAAACTGATGCCGACGGTGGGATCCGCGCCGGGGCAGGCGTTGTCGAAATAGCGGCCGAGCCAACCGGTGGCCGAGCGGTTGTTGGTGTCGCCGGTCTCCCAGATGGAGGTGGAGACGAAGTGCGAGCGGTTAGGGTTCGGATAGCCCACGCCCTGCACGATGCCGAGGTCGCCTTCCTTGAACAGCGAACCGAGGAAAGGCATGGCGGCGTTCAGACCGACATGGTCGTCGAGCCGGATGATTTCCTTTTCCTTTTTCGCCAGGCGGGGGCGGGCCTTGTGATAGGCATCGTCGCCGAAGGGGACGAGCGTGTTGAGTCCGTCGTTCCCGCCGGCGAGCTGGAGCACGACGAAAATGGTGTCGTCCTTGCCGGTGACCGGCTGGATGGCGAGGTCGCGGGCCCCTTCATGGAGCTGGCCGAAGGTGCGCTCGATGAACATCGGGACGGTCCAGGTGGCGGAAGCGCCAAGGACGGTGGAGCGGAGGAAGTCGCGGCGGGTTTTCATGATTTCAAGTGAGTTGATAGTAAGGAGTGCTCAGAATGAGGTGGCAGAGCTCGGCGGTTTCCTTGTTGGTGAACACGACACCCTTTTTGGAGGTGGCGTATTCGATAAACGAGCCGCGGGCCTTGTCGGGAAGCGGACTTTGGAAAAACCGGAAGAGCAACGAGTCGACGAGGTCGGTGGGATTCTGGCGGAGAGGTCTGGGGGCGATTTTATCATAGTCCGGGCCCTTCCAACCGCGGCCCATGTATTCCGGAGCGCGTCCCATGCCGGGGGTTTTCATCTTCTCGCCGGTCATTGATTTTTCCATCTCGCCGGCGCCTTTGGTGAGAAATCCGGCGAGGTTGTAGCGGGTGAGCAGGGTGTTGGTATTGATCCACGCCTGGCCCCAGTCCCAGCCGGCGACGTTCGGCGGCATGAAGAGCACCTGACCTAACTGAAGCTCCGCGGCGATCGGGAATCCAGCGGGTGGGTTGTCGATCTCGAGTTGCTTGAGAAGCGCCACGAGGTATTGGATGGGTGACTTGATCTGCGAGCGGATGGAAGCCTCGACGTAGAATTCCTTGGACAGGAAAATCTCCCGGAGCAGTGGCCCGGTCTGATAGTTGGACTTCTGGAAGCTTTCGGCCAAGGCTTCGAGCGCGGTCTCGGATGGGTTTTCGTAGACAAAGAACTCCCACAGTTTTTTCGACATGAAGCGTGCGGCTTCCTTTTTCTCGAAGATGAGATTGATCACGTCCTTGCCGGTAAACGGGCCGGTCTTACCGAAGACGGTCTTGTCGGTGGAGTCCCACCGGCGCTGGTCGTGGACGACCTTCCCGTCCATCCGGTTGAGGTCATATCCGGTGAACGCGCGTGCGGCTTCGCGGATGTCCTGCTCGGTGTAGCTGCCCTCGCCGAGGGTGAAAAGCTCCATCACCTCGCGGGCGAAGTTTTCGTTAGGCATGCCTTTTTTCGAACTCTGGGTGTCGAGGTAAAGCATCATCGCCGGATCCATTAGAATCGACTGGGTAAGATCCTTGAAGCTGCCGAAGGCATTTCCCCTGAACTATTCATTCTGGCGGACGAGGAGGACCGGTTGTTTGACTGTCTGGATCGAGGTGGCGAAGTGGTCGTGCCAGAAGAGGGTCATCTTCTCGCGAAGCGGGGCTTTTGTCTGAAGCATCCGGCGGAACCACCAGCCCTGCGCCTCGAGGGCGCGCTGACGGTCCTCCTTTTGAGCGTCCTTCTTGGCCTCGCGCTTGGCCATGTCCGCCGCCTCGGGCGAGAGGGTGCGCATCGCCTGCTGCAAGGATTTCCGTTGCGCGAGGCGGGCGCGCATCTCGGCGAGAACTTGCTCCTCGGTGCACCACGTAGGAAGCGGGAAGGCATCGATGGGTTCGGTCGGGGCGACCAGCGAGTCCACGGCTTTCAGGCGGCCGAGGGCGTGGAACGCTTTGATTTCGGAAGGACTGCCGCCGAAACCCGCACGATTGAGGAGGTGCGCCGCTTCGAAAATCGTCCAGGTTTCTTCGGCTTGTGGGAGCATGATCGGTAAACCCTACTGGAATTCGGAAGTTGCACGAAAAGAAATCGCGCCTGTTGTTCACCGGTATCCCGTGATTTCTTCCCGCCATGAACGTTACTGAAATCGACCGCACGCCGGAGCTGCTCTCCCCAGCGGGAAACTGGGACTGCGCCCGCGCCGCGGTGGCCGCCGGAGCGGATGCCATCTATTTCGGTCTGCCCAAGTTCAACGCCCGGCTGCGTGCGGACAATTTCATCGAGGCCGATCTGGAGGAACTCATGGACTACCTGCACCGCCACGGAGTGAAAGGTTTCGTGACGATGAACACGCTCATCTTCACCAGCGAAATGAAGGCGGCCGAGCAGCAGCTCCGCCACATCGCCGCTGCGGGTGTGGACGCGTTGATCATCCAGGACCTCGGACTTGCCAAGCTCGCCCGCGTGGTCGCCCCGAATGTGGAACTGCACGCTTCCACGCAGATGACCATCACTTCGCCCGAGGGTCTCGCCTTCATCGAATCCCTCTTCCCCCTCGAACGCGCCGTGCTCGCCCGCGAGCTGTCGATCAAGGAAATCGAGCGTTTCCAGTCGTCTTCCGTGGTCACGAAAACTCCCATGGAAGTCTTCGTCCACGGCGCCCTTTGCGTCGCCTACTCCGGCCAATGCCTCACCAGCGAATCCCTCGGCCAACGCAGCGCCAACCGCGGCGACTGCGCGCAAGCCTGCCGGATGCCATATGAAATCGTCGTCGATGGCGAAACGCGCGAACTCGGTGCCGTCCGTTATTTGCTCAGCCCGCAGGATCTCGCCGCCGTCGACCTCGTCCCCGATCTCGTTAGGGCAGGTGTGAAATCCTTCAAAATCGAAGGCCGCCTCAAGTCCCCCGAATATGTCTCCGCCGTTACCCGCGTCTATCGGAAGGCCCTCGATGCCGCCGTGGCCGCAGCCGAATCCCCGATCACAGACACCGACCGCTACGAGTTGGAAATGACATTCTCCCGCGGCCTTAGCACCGGCTGGTTCGCAGGCACCAACCACCCGTATCTCACTCACGGCAAGTTCGGCAAAAAACGCGGCCCGCTGCTCGGCACCATCACCGACTGCGGCCCCGGCTGGATCCGGCTTGGCGAACTTACCGGCGTCCCGTTTTCCGCCGGTGACGGCGTGGTTTTCGATGCCGGCGAGAACCGCGACCTCGAACAAGGCGCGCGCATCTGGGTCATCGAGGGCGATCGCCTGATTTTCCACCTCACCTACAGCGGCATCAACTTCGACCGCATCAAGCCCGGCCACACGCTCTACAAAACCTCCGATCCCAAGCTCGACTCCGAGCTCCGCCGCTTCTGGCAGAACGCCCGCCCCGCCGAGAAAAAATCCCCGCTCCACCTCGTGGTCAGCGGCAAACTCGGCGAGCCCATCACGGTAGCGGCGGTCTGCGACCATCTGTCTTCCTCCGCCTCCTCCACCCTCCTCCTCGAACCCGCCGCCAAGCATCCGCTCTCCACCGAAAAACTCGCCGAGCAGCTCGGCCGCCTCGGGGATTCCTCGTTTGAACTCGGCACGCTCGACAACCAACTCGAAGGCGATTGCCACATCGCCGTTTCCGCCCTCAACCAACTCCGCCGTGCCCTGGTGAAACAGTTGGAAGACGCCGTCTCCATCAAGCCCGAGCGTCCGAAAATCACCGCCACCTATCAGGACCTTCTCCCGTCTTCCAATCTCCAATCTCCGATCTCGAATCCCCATTTAAGCGTTCTCTGCCGCACCATGGGCCAGGTCGCCGCCGCGCTCGATTGCGGCGTGGAAACGATCTATTGCGACTTCGAAGACCCGCGCCGCTACAAGGAAGCCGTCGATCTCGTTAGAACTGGGAATTCCCAGATCCACCTCGCCACCCCGCGCATCCTCAAGCCCGGCGAGATGGGCTATCTGAAACTCATCGAAAAAGCAGCTCCCGACGGCCTGCTGCTCCGCAACCTCGGCGCGCTGCACTACTACAAGAACCGCCACGATCTGAAAAAAATTGGCGATTTCTCCCTCAACGTCGCCAACCCCATCACCGCCAAGCTTCTGATGGAAAACGCCGGGCTTGACCATCTCACTGTTTCCTACGATCTCAACATCGGCCAGGTGCTGGAACTCCTCCACAGCGCTCCGCCCGAGTGGTTTGAGCTAACACTTCATCAGCACATGCCGATGTTTCACATGGAGCACTGCGTTTTCTGCACCTTCCTCAGCAAGGGAACCACCTACAAGGACTGCGGCCGTCCGTGCGAAACCCACGTCGTCCACCTCCGCGACCGCGTCGGCCAACTCCACCGCCTACAAGCCGACGTCGGCTGCCGGAACACCCTCTTCAACGGCAAGGCCCAGACCGGAGCCCGCTACTACGAGCACCTCCGCAAAACCGGCCTCTCCCGCTTCCGCGTCGAACTGCTCGACGAAGCCGAAGACGCCGCCAAAACCAGCCGCGCCTATCAGGATCTTCTCTCCGGAAAATCCGACGCGTTCGAGTTGCTCGACCAGGTCCAGGCCCTCGAAAAACTCGGCGTCACCGAAGGTACGCTGGCAGAGCTTTGATCGGGGGACATGGACGTCTCCATGAGGCTATGGAATCACCGGGAAGTCGTTTTCCTTTTGCGTGTCTTAGTGCTCGGCAAGGAACGGCGACGGGTCGCATCCGGCAAGACGTTGATTCGCTTTTCCATCGCGTCATAGAGTAATTGAGCAGTAGTCCTGATTTCTGGAGCGATATTCAGAAGGTTGTCTCGGTTGCCGAGCTGCAGAGCCTTGATGGCTTCATACCAAGGGCGGAGCCGGAGATGGTCGCCGCGCTTTTCAAGGAGGGAAAGTAGTTCTCGGCCGTAGTCCAGATGAACGAACACCGCGGATTCGCGCATCCACTCGTCGTAAGGATTGATCGCAAAATCACCCGGAACATGATCGAGAGCAGTTGAAAGGGAGGTGGCGGCCAGGCCCCAGTTTCTTTCATACGCCGCGAATGCCGCTTCCTGAACTGCAATTAGTTCAGGCTCAGGAGGCTTGGGGCTTTCTGCAAGTCGATTCAATAAATCGCGGGCAACAGCACTTTCTCCCAGAATATCACGATAGAAGAATATCATGCCGCTGACGTCAAACTCCAATTTCTGAGAAAGCTCAAGCGCCTTCGTGTAGGCGGCTATGGCGTCTTGCTGGCGATTCAAATGTTCTGCATAAAGAGCGCCGAGTCTTGACCAAGCCATTGCGTTGTTTGGGTCGGTAGAGGAAGCCCGTCGATATGCCATTTCGGCTGAACTCAGTGTCTCTTTGTCCAGCGCGAGGATTTCACCGATCAAGAGGTGGATCATGGCCTCAATTCTTCTGCGATGCTCTATCAATTCGTCGATAACGGCTCTAAGGTTCGACTGGTCTTCTGTCTCCGGTTCAACCAATTTTGCGAATTCACTCTTGAGGGAATTCAAAGCCATGTTGGTGAATCCGGAGGTGTCATCGGTTATCTTCGGAAGCGCCATATTGAGCGCCCTGAGAGCGTTCTTGGTATCGCGGAATTTCCCAAATAGTATGACGGCTTCGTCAACATGGTCTTCCCATGATGACGTCTCTGATGTTTCAAGTGCCTCATGTGCAATTCTGATGGACTTTGGTGACAGCATTGCTCCCAGGCCGTCGGGCAATGTTCTCAGGACAACCACGGTTGTTGTCTTATGGTCGCTCATTGCGAGTGTTCCGTTCCAATCTTCGACATTAAACAACCCTCGGATTTTTCCTGCGGCTAACCGTTCGCCAAGCCAAACTACAGCTTCTTCGCCAAAGATATTCTCGTCCAATTGGCGTTGCTTCGCCGTCTTATCCAGCAACAAAGATATCTCCTCTTCGTTCAATTGCGAATTTCTGGCCACGAGACGTTCACGTTCCTGATCCAGAAACATTTGTCTATCACTCAGGATGGCGACGGCGAAATCATTGGGCTTAACTGTCGAATTCTGAGGAACAAGCGAGATGAGTTTGTCCCGTAAGTCGCTGAATGCCAAAGTTTCTTGAGCAAGTGACGACAGATCCAGAATTTCATCGAGCCTTCTTCTAGCTTCAGCCGTTTTCTGGCGGAGGGCATCAAGCGTGGTATGGCGTCCCAGGTCTGCGGCGAGAGCTTTGTTGTCCAAGCTTGCGATTAGTGCTTTGGTGAAATTATGACGATCCGGACTGAAATCGCATTCCGACAGGAGCTGCCTGGCGATGCGCGAGAGATCATCGGTTTCGTAGAAGTTCTCGATGAAGCGGGTGAGGAACTCGACTTCGCGACGTTGCCGGCGGGAGGCGCTGCGCATGAGGAACCAGACGTTAAAGAAGCGTTCCGCGATTTGGTAGCCAATGGAGGATTGTTCGAAGAGGCTTACGCGCTCTAGAAATCCGGTTTTTTCCAAGCGGTCGAGCTGGGGGCTGATGCCGGTCATTGGCAATCCGGTGATTTCCGAGAGCTTGCGGCTGGTGACCGGATCCCAGTGATTGGCGATGGCGCTGGCGATGACCTGCTGTTGGGTGGAAAGTTCTTCGAAGCGTGCCTTGTAGAGCGGCGTGACACGGTCGAGCAGGTTTTCCAGATCGCCGAAGACGCTTGGCGCGAAGTCTTCGGCGTAGAGGAAAAAGAGGGTGGCGGTGGTGCGAGGATTTCCGCCAGTGAGCTGGCGCAGGACTTGGAGGCGTTGGGGGTGCTGAAGAATGCGATCTCTTACCTCAGGCCGTTGGGAAATCTCAGCCAAGTGAAGCATGAGAGCTTTCATTTCCTCCACTTCCAATGGGCGGAGATAATGGACCTTGAAGTGATCATAGAAAGCCGCACCGTAGTCCTGACTCTCGGGTGGTGGGCTGGGGCTGGCGCTGACAAGGATCGGACAACCGGGACGCATCAGCACTTCGCGGAGAGCGTGTTGTTGCTCGGAAGAGATCCGTTCGAAGACGATCTGGAGATTGTCCACCAGAAGGATCGGACGGCGATTGATGGATGTGGCAGCTGTGAGGAAGGCTTCCAGTGCATCGTGCGCCAGTGGATTGTCGTCCTTTGCTGAAGCGGCGAGACGGGTGGAAAGCTGATTCACCACGGCGTCGATTTTGGCCGCGTCCGCTGCGGTTCCCGCGCGGTCCTGGGCATCGGCGAGTGAATCGAGGCAGTTGAGCCAGAATTTCGAGAGCCGGTCCACGGCGTATTGCTCTTCCGCAAAAACGAGGGGGACGAAGCGCTCGCCTAAAAATCCGGTGCGGATTTCTGCGGCGACGCGTGCGAGCAGCATGGTTTTGCCCATGCCGCGCTGGCCGACGAGAAGGTGATGTTGTGCGCGGCTGTCGGATTTCTCCGCTGCGAGATCGGCGATGATCCGGTCTAAAACCGATTGGCGGGCGGAGAACGCGGCGATGATTTCGGCGTCGTCAAGGCGGCCGGTGTTATAAAGAGGCAGTTTGTGGAGTGCGAGGGTGGGTTTCATCGGATTTCGCGGATTTGCCAGAACTCACGGAGAAGGAAGGAGCGGAACGAGTAGCGGCCGTCACTTTCCAGCAGATAGCCGTCGCGTTGGAGAATTAGGAGCAGGCGGGCGAGCTGGTCTTCGATTTTCCCGGGGTCGGCATCGGGACGTGTGGCCATGAGCGCGTTGAGAATCTGCCGTCTGCTTCTCCCTTCGGCGTGTTGGCATAGATGCCGGAGAATGGATTTTGCCGCCTCGGCATCCTCCACCTTGAATTGCTCGTTGAGCCGCTGTCGCCAGGTGTCGAATTGACTCAGATTTTCCGGTCGGAGCAGGAAAACGAACGCCTGTTCAATAGTATCCGCGGTCGCCTCAGTGATGCCTGAATCGATGAAGGCGTGGAAGACGACCTGAAGGTGGTGGGGCAGTGGCCAGCCAATCCGATCAATGATCAACTTGCGCGCTTCAAGCGGGATAGGGAGTCGGTTGTCACGACCAAGGTTTTCAAGAAATTGATCGGCTTCATCCCTGCTCAGTGCTCCGAGTGTTGTCGTGATTAGATCGTTGATGGTTTTCCCCAGATTTCGTTCCTCGACGAAGCTATCGAGTCCAATCGAGCCTAGAAAGATCCAGCGGATGTGATGGCGATAGGTTTGGCGAAGATCGCGCAACCAATGGAGCAATCTTTCCACACGAACCAATCCGTTTTCCTGACGGGAAATGGCCAGTAGCAGCTCGGGAAGTTCGTCGATTGCAATGAGAACGGTTTGAGCGTCTGTGTCGATCCTGCGTAGTGCGCTTTCGATGGCGCGCCCCAAAGTGCCGCATTCGGGATCGTCGGATTCGCCCATCTCCACATCAATGCCGGCACCGAACTTCATCCCTTTGAGTGCCGATCGGATCCGCTGGAATCCAAGCGCCATCCGGGTCATTGCCGCGGGATTCAGATCAGCACGGTGGAGTTCGGTGACGATCTTCTCTGCGAAAGCGAGTTCATCTCCGCAGCCTTCGACATTGAAAAAGACCGTCTTCCAGCCCATTTCGCGACACTCTTGGCAAAGACGAAGAATCAGTGATGTCTTACCAACTCGTCTCGGGGCAGTGAGGAGGAGATTGGATTGATTTCCCAGTTTCCGATGAAATTGGGTGAGGGCGGAGGGTCTGTTGAAGAAGTCGTCACCCTCCACTGGGGAACCTGGAATATTTCTCATGAGTGGAAAACTGCATAACCAATCCGAGCAAGTCAATAGTCAAAAATGAATAAATACACGATTGTATAAAATACTCGCCGAAAGACGTCGGCGAGGCCACTTCTGATCCGAAACTCGAGCTGTCGAATATCGACGGACCGCAAGCGAGTTGCCCCCATTTCCATCAATCCGCAGCAGGCGGGTCCGCTTTCCTCCTGAGTGGCCGGAAGGCGTGGATGATTTCGCGGTCCGCCCGCACTTTTCCGGGTCAGTGCTGAATCAAGTCGAGCTTCTGGAGTTCGTTCAGATCGCGTTGGAGCGTTTTCTGCGATTTTCCGGCATACGCCTTGGCCAGGCGGGGCGTTAGCTCGTCGATGGACTGGATCTGCACCCATTGGCGGTGGTCGCCGCCGCTCCCTTGGCGAGATAGAGGCTCTGAAGCCGGCGACCGGTTTCGGGCCGGAGGGGGACATTCGTCAGGTGAACGCACTTTGAAGCGGCCTCGCCGAGCTGCACCCAAAGCAACCTAACGGCGTCGGAAAGATTCAGGCTAAAGGTGATTCAGGGGTGGGTCTGTTGGTACTTCCTCGTCATCGCGCGAGAAGAGGAAACAAAACGTCGCCGGTTTTGACAGGTTTTATGTCCCGAATTTTGCCTCTTCCGCCAAATCCGTGGGTGAGACTACGACCTAACCACCGCGAAGCGGCGTGCCTCTCTTGAAAGTTGTCCACGACAGGCCGATTCGAGAATGGGACTGAAACTCGTCGGAGAAGCGGACTGTTGTGGGCAA
>JBGSTM010000192.1:0-6147 GCA_041736495.1 Akkermansiaceae bacterium | reverse complement strand
AGTTTGATGAAGTTAAGGCAGTGCTTTCTTTTCATGGTTCAGTGTTTGGTTGATGTGTGAATGCAGATGATCCTGCTCGCCCCGTGTGCCAGCTTAATCCATGCCAGTCAAGAAACTTTCATGGGTAAAAATCCTAGATTTCATGAGTTTTTTTGAACGTTTTTGAAAGATATTAAATTTTTGCTTATTTTTTAGGCCTCTAAATCAATTAGCTGGATTTTCGGAGGAAGCCGCGAAGCAGTCCGGACAATCAAAAAATCCTGATTATGCTAGACCGTAAGAAACTCTTTGACGATTTCCTCGGAGAGTTCGGCCATCCCGCCTGAGGCGGCGACAGCCCCCCTTTCGAGGATGGCGAAGTCGTCACCGAGCTCCTTGCAAAAATCCAGATATTGCTCGACCAGGAGGATGCTCATCTCACCCTCGGCGCGCAGCATCTTGATGGCATCGCCGATCTGATCGATGATGTTAGGCTGAATCCCTTCCGTGGGCTCGTCCAGGATGAGCAGCTTGGGCTTGGTGAGAAGCGCCCGGCCGATGGCCAGTTGCTGCTGCTGGCCGCCTGAGAGCATCCCGCCCTTGCGATGGAGGAATTCCTTGATGATGGGAAATAGCGTGTAGATGCGGTCCACTTGGTCAGGATCCCTTTTCCAACCACGGGCATTGAGGCCGATGAAGAGGTTTTCCTCTACCGTGAGCAGAGGGAAAATGTCGCGGCCTTGCGGAACGTAGCCGAGGCCGCTGCGGGCGCGGTCGGCGGAACCGAGTTTAGTGATGTCCGCCCCCTGCAATTCGAATTTTCCGGAGTCGATCGGGTAGAGCCCGGTGAGTGCCTTGAGCGTGGTGCTCTTGCCGACTCCGTTGCGCCCCATGAGGCAGAAGACCGACTTGGGACGGATGGTTAGATCAATCCCGCGCAGGATGGCGCTGCCGCCGATGGAGACCCGGAGATTGGAAATGCTGAGGTTTTGCTCGGTGAGGGTGGCGGTCATGGGAGCAATCAGGCAGCTTTGGATTTCCGGCCCAGGTAGACTTCGATGACACGCTCGTCGGACTGGACCTGGTCGACGGGCCCCTCGCACAAGACGTGCCCCTGATGAAGCACGGTGACTTTGCGCCCTTGGGAAATCTGGCGGACGAAGGTCATGTCGTGCTCGATGACGACGATGGTGTGCTTGCCGGCGAGGGAAAGCAGGAGTTCGCCGGTGCGGTAGGTTTCCTCGTCGGTCATGCCGGCCGCGGGTTCGTCGACGAGGAGGAGCCGGGCTTCCTGGGCGAGCAGCATGCCGATTTCGAGCCACTGTTTCTGACCATGGGCCAGAATGCCGGCTTTGCGGTGGGCGCTGTCGCTAAGTTTGATGATCTTGAGAATTTCCGCGATGCGGTCCTTTTGCTGGGGAGTGATTTTCCCGAAGAGGCTGTGCCAGATGCCACGCGAGCCGGCGAGTGAGAGGATCAGGTTCTCGGTGACGGTGTGGTCGTTGTAGACGGTGGGTGTTTGGAATTTCCGTCCGATGCCGAGACGATAGATCTCATACTCGTTCAGCTTGAGGAGATCGTGTTTTCCATCGTCCCACTTGAGGGTTCCGACGTCGGGTTTGGTGCGGCCGGTGATCAGGTCGAGGAAAGTGGTTTTGCCCGCGCCGTTGGGGCCGATGACGGTGCGCAGCTCGCCCTCGTCGAGGTAGAAGTTGAGGTCGTTGATGGCCTTGAAGCCGTCAAACGACCGGGTCAGCCCCTCCGCGGCGAGAAGGAATGGCTTGGTTTTGAGGTGGGGAGTTTCGACGATCATGGGTCGGTGGCGGGAGACTTTTCGGAACGGGCAGGAGCCTCGTCGTCGTCATTTTTCTTTTTCAACCGGGCGATGAGACCTTGGATCTGCGCGGGCAGTCCGATGATCCCTTTAGGCATGAACATCACGACAAGCACGAAGGTGGCACCAAGAATGAGAAGCCAGTAGTCGGGATATTCGCGGGAGGCCCAGCTCTTGGCGGCATTGACGCTGATCGCACCGAGGACCGGTCCCGTTAGGGTGCCACGTCCGCCGAGGGCGACCCAGACCACAGCCTCAAGCGACTTCTCGGTGGTCATTTCGCTGGGGTTGATGATGCCGGCTTGCGGAACGAAGAGCGCCCCGGCAAAGCTGGCGATGACCGCGCTGATGACGAAGATGAAGAGCTTGAAGTTGGCGGTGGCGTAGCCGGAGAACAGCACGCGGTTTTCGGAATCACGGATGGCGCGCTGAATCAGACCGAAGCGTGAGTTGGTGAGCCACTTGCAACCGGCCACCACGGCCACGAGAAGGATCGCGGTGGCGATGTAGAGGCCGCGTTTGGTGGATGCCTCCGATAGGGAGAAGCCGAGCAGCGTCTTGAATTTGGTGAATCCGTTGTTGCCGCCCATCAGCATCTCATTGCGGAAGAACAGGAGGGCAGCGCCATAGGTGAGAGCCTGGGTCAGGATCGAGAAATAGACACCCTTGATCCGGGAGCGGAATGCGAGGTAACCGAACACCAGCGCCAACAAACCTGGCACTAACATCATCATCAGCACCGCGAAGGGGAAACTGGTGAAGGGAATATACCAGGAAGGCCATTCCTGGCGCCCCAACATGCTGAGGAAATCCGGCATGGCTGTGCCGCCGACAGCCCGCATGAGATGCATGCCCATCACATAGCCGCCCAGACTGAAGAAGAGTGCCTGCCCGAGACAGAGCAGTCCGGTGTAACCCCAGAGAAGATCGATGGAAATAGCGAGGATGCCGAAGCACAGATACTTTCCCCAGTTTTCCAGAGTGAAGTCCGAGATGACACCGAAGCTGTTGAGCATCGGCATGATGACGACGAGGAAAACGGCGCTGGAAATGAGCAGAGGGAGCCGGACCCGGCTGGTGAGCGGTTGCGGGTTCATCGGTCAATCAAGGCTGCGGGAACGGGTGACAAACAGGCCGGCGGGCCGCCATTGGAGGAAGAGGATGATGGCGCCGAGAACGAGAATTTTGCCGATGACGGGATTTCCGAGGTATTGCTGGAGCGTTTGGTCGGCCATGCCGATGCCGAGCGCGCTGATCACGGTGCCGAGGATGTTGCCGACGCCGCCGACGACGACGGTCATGAAGGCATCCACGATGTAGAGTTGTCCCATCGAAGGGCCGACGTTTCCGATCTGGGAAAGGAACGCACCGGCAAGTCCGGCGAGGCCGCAGCCGAAGGCGAACGTCATGGTGTTGACCCGCTCGGTGCGGACGCCCATGCAGGCGGCCATGTTGCGGTTCTGCATGACCGCCCGGATCAGCAATCCCAACGACGTCTTGTTGAGGACAAGCCAGGTGGCGATGATGAGCAGGATGGCGAAACCAATGACGAACACCCGGTTCCAGCCGAATACCACGTCGTTAACGGTCCAGTTCCCGGAGAGCCACGACGGGCTGGAAACCTGCACGTTGTTCGAGCCGAAAATCAATTTCAAAACCTGCTGCATGACCAGCGACACCCCCCAGGTCGCCAGCAGCGACTCCAGCGGCCGCCGGTAGAGGAACTGGATGACCGATCTCTCCAACACAATCCCGACCAGCGCGGCGACGAGGAAGCTGGCGGGGATGGCGGCCACGAAATAGAGACTCATTCCACCTTCACCCAGCCCCATCCCGGGAATGGACATGGAAAAACCGAATGGCGAGAGATCGAGCCCTTTTGCGAAAACGTTCTGGATGACGTAAGTCGTGTAGGCACCGACCGCGATGAATTCGCCGTGCGCCATGTTGATGACACCCATCAGACCGAAGGTGATCGCCAGACCAATGGCGACGACCAACAGGACCGAGCCGAGTGAAATCCCGCGAAACGCCGTTCCCATCGCGTTGATCCGGGCGATGTGGCGCTCGATTTTCCTCAACGCGGCTCCGGCGGCCTCGATCATGGGTTTGTCACCCGCTTTCTCGGACTCCGCCAGAATGGCTTTGATCGTGTCGAAGGCGGAGAGCGACTGGAGTTCTCCCAGCTTGTTAAGCGCCGCGATGCGTTCTTCAGGAACCGCTGAACGCAACTGGATGATCGCGATGGACTCTTCGAGGGCCCGCAAAGCTTCCGGGTTTTTTTCCGTGGTCTTTAAAAGCTGGAGAGCGGGAAGTTTTTCGATTTTTTGGCCGATCGCCGAATCCTGGATCGCCCGGATTCGCTTCGCCAAATCCGGTTCCGCCAGCGCGACCAAACCGGCGACTTCCTTCATCGCTTTTCGAAGGCCGGAATCAGTCTCGGCATATTCCACTTCCTTCGGGTTGATCCGGATCGCGGATCCATCAGGTGCCAGCAACGGCGTGCCATCGGACACCCGGACCGTAACGAACGAACCGGCCGCATCTGCCGCTCCCGAGAGAAGGACCGGCGTGGAAAGCCCGGCGGCGTCCTTATGGATGAAAATCGCTCCACCCTTCCATTTCTCGAACCAAGCGACGGCTTCCGCGGATGGTTTGAGTTTGAGGGAGAGAACCAACTCCCGCTGCGCGGCTGGCGTTTCCGCAACCGTCGCCGCGGCGATGATTTCCTGGATCGACTTTTCCTGGTTCTGAGCGAAAGCAATCGGCGGGGCTAACCCCGCGACCAGCAAGGCTGCCGACAACCATCTTGAGAAAATTTGAGAAATCCAGTTCCGCATGGGTTTCGGCAGCGGAAGCAACCGTCGTGCCACCCACGACGGAAATCAATCCGCGCACACCCATTCACCCTTGATCCTCAATCCTCAACAGAGCTAAACAAAACTCAAAGTGGCCGTGCATAGCTGTTGCAACGGTTGTGCCAGCCCTCCTCCCAGCGTTTTTCCCCGCGGGCCGGAGGTGAGTTCGCAATCCGCCGGGAAAGGATCCGTTTCGCCGAAGCGGAAAACTCCGCCGCAGCCGGCGCACCCGCTGGAACCTCCTTCATCCCACCGAGAACCTGCATCAATCCCCAGCCGTATCCGTTGTATCGCTCGGACAACTGCGTCCCCTCCCCCTTGAAATTCACGTAATCAATCAAGGCGTAAGTCCCCTGCGGCGAGGCCGCCACTTTCTGATAATTCGCCGCGATCCTGTCCTTCTCGCTCGCCGGTGCCGCAGCGAGAATTTTCGGCAAGGCGGCACGTGACCGGGCGATGATGAAATCCGTCTGCAGCCCGACATTCCCCGCCAGCCACATCCTCAGGGAGCTCAAACGGGCCCCTTTGAAATCCTTCTGAAATTCCGCCTTCGTCTTCCACGGACTGTGCCGCTCAAGCGCCGCCGGTGGAACCTTGGACCCATTCTTTTTCGCGAACACGACGAACGCCGGCCAGCTTTCCTCAAACCGTCCCTTGAACCCCGCCGGATACCAAATGAAGTGCCCGATCCCGAGCGACGGAAATTCCTCCCCGCCGTTCCAACTGGTCAGTCCCTCCACACTCCCCGCGCACTCGTTCTGCCAGATTTTCCTGCCGATTTTCGCCTTCTCGCCGGCAGTCAGATCAGCGGCGCGGGTGATCGGAGCGCACGCCAGAAAAACGGCGACCACGGAACAAACAATACGGACGACTTGCATGCCCGGAACCTAGTCTTACTCTCACCCCAACCGCAAGCCCCCACCCCACCATGAACCGCATTCCATGGGATAAGATCCTCAGTTTCACCCCACTCGACATTGGAAAACTCCTGCTGAGCGCCCTGATCATCGTCGTTGTGACCAAGGTCCAGCTCGTCAGCGACCGTCTCTCCGCCCTGCTCATCGCCCTACCACTCACCTCGCTCGTCGCCATGGCCTGGATGCACCATGGCGGACAATCCCCGCAGCGGCTCGCCAACCACGCCGAAGGCACCTTCTGGTTCGTGCTCCCCACCCTGCCCATGTTCCTCATCATTCCCTGGATGCTCCGGAACGGCTGGACATTCTGGACCACCATCGCCGTCAACTGCCTACTCACCGTCGCCTTCTTCTGGATCACCGTGATCGTCCTCCGCCGTTTCGGCGTGGACCTGATGCCCAAGTGACCCCCGGAGCTTGAAAAAACCTTCGAAAAAACAACCAGATAAGACTTGTCAGCCCATCCATTCTCTGGTTTGACCATCGGCCCGGCGTTAAATCCGGAAAATTTGTCACATCCTTTTGTTTTGAGCGAAAAAAAACCGTCCCTGCTCCCTGA
>JBGSTM010000187.1:0-10192 GCA_041736495.1 Akkermansiaceae bacterium | reverse complement strand
CGCGGCGGAGATCGCCTTCGCCCGGGCCCGCACCGCGGATTGCGCGCATATCACCGACCTCATCGCCTCCGGAAAGATCCCCGAGCGTGTCACCCACAACGACACCAAGCTCAACAACGTCCTCCTCGACGAAACCACCGCGGAAGGCATCTGCGTGATCGACCTCGACACCACCATGCCCGGCTCAGCGCTTTACGATTTCGGCGACATGGTCCGCACCGCCGTGCCGACGACGCGCGAGGACGATGCGGATTTGGAACGGATCGGCGTGCGGCTCGATCGTTTCGAAGCACTGGTGGACGGCTATCTATCAGCAGCGACTTTTCTCAACGGGCATGAAACCGCCAACCTCGCGTTCTCAGGAAAACTGATCACGCTGGAACTGGGCATCCGGTTTCTGACGGACTATCTGAACGGCGACACCTATTTCAAAACCAGCCGGCCCGACCACAACCTCGACCGTTGCCGGAACCAGTTCGCCTTCGTGACCGCTCTGGAAGAGAACATGCATCAGATGGAAGAAATCGTCAGCCGTTGCGCGAATCTTCAGTCCGCCCGAAAACGGGAGTGTGGATCTTCAGTCCGGCCGTGATGGAAGGAAGGGCGGGTCCCGCCGCCTGAACTTAGGCTGGCGGACCCAACCGGAGCCTCCTAGCATCTCCGGCGATGAGCGACTGTTTCACCTTGATTCTCGAAACGTCCACGCCGAGGGCCTCGCTGGCGACCGTTGAGCCCGGCGGGCGGATCGAACCGCGGGAATTCACCAGTGACCGGAGCCACAATGCGGTCTTGTTTACTCCGCTGAAGGAACTGCTGGACGCCCGCGGGTCTGGTAGAATCGGACTCGTTCTCGTCGGCAGCGGGCCGGGCAGTTACAGCGGCACACGGGTGGGAATCGCGGCGGCGCAGGGTGTCGCCATCGCCTGCGGATGCCCGGCGGTGGCGGTTCCATCGATTCTGGCAGTACCGTCGGCCTGCAAGGGCGCAGCCTGCATGGTAATCGGCGATGCCAGGCGGGGCAGCTTCTGGACGGCGAGCGTGGAGATGTCGGACACTCCGGAAGAACCCGTACTCACGGATGCGGACGGATTGGTGGCTCGCGTGCGGAAAGCATTTACTGCGGGAATGCCGGTAATCACGTTCGAGGAACCGGAACGGTTCCCACTGCCGGAAGAACTGAAGCGACGGGTGCGTCTTGAATTCCCGAGCGCGGAACGGCTGTGGCTGGCATGGTTGTCCGCCGGTCCGGAAGCACGCGAGCGCTGGATGTCGCAGCCGCCCCAGCCGATCTATCTGAAACCACCGCACATCACGCCGGCGAGGCGTTCCTGGCTGGTCATACCTCAGCCGTGACGCTGCCAGACGGTGACCAGCGAAGTGGTCCACTGGAACTTGCGCGCTGTTTCCCGGATGAGGAACGGCTCCTCCGCCTCGCGCAGGAGTGAAAACGACGGTGAAAGCGCCGCTTCCAGCCAATTCAAAGTCCCGGCGGCGGGCCAGTTAGAAGGCGGTGTGAATTCTTCCAGCCACGTGCACGGCGTGGCGAGGACCAGCTCGCCACCCGGGCGCACCAGATCGGGCAGACGGGCTAACAGCCGTTCCGGCTCGGGCAGGCGGCAGAGCAGGTTGGCCGCGTGCACCCGGTCGAAGGAGCCCAGATCCGCCGGCAGGTGCATGGCGTCGCCCTGTTGGAAATGGAGTTTTTCCGGGTCGATTCCGGCAGGCGCGCGCGCTTCAAGCCGGGTGGAGATGGCCGCCTCCTCACGGCGCTGATAGGAAATCGATTCCCCGTTGGCGAGCATCCGCGCGGCGTTGATGAATGCGTGGGAGAAATCGATGCCGATGACGCTCCGGCAGGTCCTTGCCATTTCGAAAGTCGAGCGTCCCACGGCACACCCGAGGTCCAGGCCGCAGTCGACGATTCCCGACGGGAAGTGGGCCACGGTGCGGCACGGGAATTCGAGAGCCTCCACCATCCCGGCGGGCCAGGGCCGCTCCGGAGGGAGAATCTCCCCGGGTGTCGCGAAGTGAAAAAGCAAGTACTCCGAGAGTAGCTTCTCGGATTCGTAAATGGCGCTCATCATTGGTGCTCGTTGGAAACCATGCATTTCACTGGATCTCCTTTCCGACTTCGTCGGAACGGCGGTAACCGGCTTGTGCCTCTCTCAGTGTGACCGACCCGTTACGGTCGGTGTCGTAGAAATCAACAACCTGCTTTCCGGTATAACTGACCTTCATCGGTGTTTCATTCAACCGCTTGAGTCCTAGATCGATCTCCTTTGCGGTCAGTTCGCCGTTTCCGTCGTAATCCCACCGGTCGAACTTCTCCAGCAGGCCGAGCATCTGCCGCTCGGTTTTGTTTTCAGGAATGACGGGACCGGGACCACTGGCGCACGACGCAAGGACCACCAGACAGGGAACTATCAGCAATTTCATGTTGATTTGAAGTTGGCGCAGCCGGTGGGTCCGGGCAAGCTCTGATGCACCGCATGCAGATCCGTGTCATCGTCGCCGGCAAGCCCGCCCTCGCCTACGCCAGGGCCGGGGTGGACGAGTATTTGAAGCGGCTGTCCCGCGCTGGAGGACATGAATTGGTGGTAGTCAGGGCGGGGAATCGTGACGAGGTCTCCGCGCGATTGTTGGAGCGCTCGCAGGGCTGTTATCGCGTCGCCTTGGACGAGCGCGGAGAATGTCTGACCACCCGCAAACTCGCCGAGAGACTCGACGCCCTGGAGATGCGCGGGGACGTGAAATCCGTCGCATTCCTGATTGGGGCGGCGGACGGCCACAATCCGGAGCTGCGCGAAAAATGCGACCTGATCCTGACCCTTTCCCCGTTCACCCTGCAGCACGAGCTCGCACTGTTAGTGCTGCTGGAGCAGCTCTATCGGGTGGTGTCGCTGAAAAGCGGCTCGCCCTACCATCGGGACTGAATTCTCAGCGGCGGTATTGGTTCTGCGGCATCATGCCCAGCTGGCCTTGTCCCTGACCAGCGATCGGAGCGTTCCAAGGGATCTTGCTGGTCTCGGATACCGGCCCCACCGGCTTGGGCTCGGTGTCGTTGCCACACGAAGTGAGTGTGAACCCGGAAGCGAGAGCGAAGAGCAGGAATGATAATTTCTGAATCATGATGGCCGAACATAAAAGAAGCTCCGCGGCATGCAAGCCTGCGGAGCTTCGGAAAAACAAACTTCGATCAATTCGTGGCCGGCTTGGCGAGGATCACACGGTCGCCCGGTTGGATGCGGACTCCGGAAGCGAGCGTGTCCAAATCGATCTCGGCGATGGTCTGGGTCGGCTCGACCGAGGAGGGCTTCACCTGACCGATCATCCGGCCGTCGCGCTCCACCAGCAAGGTGGTCTGCGGAGTGAATCCGGAGTTGGAACCCGCACCAATCACGAGGAAACCCCAGTCCTGATTCACGGCGGTGACCACTGCTTCCATCGCATTGCGGCTGATGCGCGAACTGCGCTCGACCATCCGCTTGGCGAGTCGGTCCGTTTCCGCACGGGCGGCGACCAGGCCTTTTTCCGAACCGGCGATGAGGACTTCCAATTCCTCGATCTTCGTTTGCTTGGCCTTCTTGTCGTCTTCGATCTGTTGGATCTTCTCTGGAAGAGCTTCGAGGGTCACATTCTCACCCAAGCCTTTGAGGATGACGTTGACTTCTTCCAGTGCCTTGTTGAGTCCCGCGAATTCCTCGTCCTGGACCTTGAGGTCGCTGTTGAGCTTGGCCACGTCGCTGGCCAGGGCGCTCCCGGTGGACTTGAGCGAGTCCACACTCTGTTCAAGAAGGCCCCTTTTCTCCTTGGAAGCGGCCAGACGGGCTTTTTCCTTTTTGATCTCGCCGTCCTTGCCGTCGGCGTCGGCAGTCGTGGTTTTGATCGACTCACGGACTTCGGCCCGTTTCGCCTCGAGCGCTTTGAACTTGTTCGAATGGTTGAAGGAGAGGAACGCGGCACCGCAGATGGCGACAATGGCGACAATGTAAAGAATGGCTTTCATGGAATATCCTGAGAGAGGGTTTTAAAGGTTCCGGAAATCAGTTGGCGGCGGCGGGGGTGGTGGTGGCTTTCTGGCCGGGGACCACTTGGTCGCCCACCATCAGGGTCGCGTCCGACTGGAGCGAGTCCGGCACGATGCTGGCAGAGGCGGTGTTGCTTTCGACGGCGGTGACGAGCAGCTTGGCGATCGTTTCGCCGCCGCGGACCACGTCGAGAGTGGAGTTGGTGACCACACCGGCGTTGTTTCCCGAGGCCAGCGTAACGAAACCCCAGTTCGGGTAGATCGAACGGATCCGGGTCTTCAATGTGGGGAATGACCGCCCGCTGCTGAAGTCTTCGATCTTGCGCTTGCCTTCGTTGATCTGGGCTTCCGCGGCGGAATTCTGAGAGGTGAGGTTGGCGAGCTTGGCTTCCGCGGCGGCGATCGACTGGGTGAGTTCTTCGAGTTCGCTGTTGGTGGCGCGCATTTTGGAGGAAAGCTCCTTGAGGTCGCCGATCTTGGAGGTCTGCTCGCGGATCCCGTCGAGTTTTTCCTTGTTCGCGGCCACCTTGGTCGTGGTGGCATCGACTTCCGTCTTGATTTCCGCGTTCGCTTTTGTCTGAGCAGCTTCGGCAGAGGTCAAGGTAGCGACTTCGTCATCCACGCCTTTGATTTCGCCGGGGAGCGCATCGAGGACTTCCGTGGCGGCAGCGAGCCGTTTCTTGCTGGTGGCGAGCAGGCCTTCCTGTTTTTCTGTTTCAAGGACGTTTGTCTCAAAAGCGCTCTTGTTTTTGAAGGCGACTAGTGCGGCGAGTGCGAGAACAATAGCGGTGAGGATTCCGAAGAGATTGGCCATGGGTTTTTGTGTGTGCTTTGAATTCCTTGCGTGCGGAGACACTAGGAAGTCCGCTTTGGCCTCCGCAACCCCAAATTTCACAGACTTTCAATCTTCGTTCCACCTTGGCTTTACAAAGCAGTCACGCGGGGGCATCCGTCTGCGCCAACGATGAAGTCGATTTTCCGCGTATTTTCCTACCTGCGTCACTATCCCGGCCTAGCGGCGGCTCAACTTTTCTGCGCGGTGGGGATGACGATGGCAGTGTTCGTGTTCCCGAATGCGACAGGTTACGTGATCGATAAAATCATCCCGAACCCGGCGCGGCATTCCGAATTTTCTTTTTGGATCCTCGCCGCTTTGGGTGGATTCCTGGCAAAAGACGGCCTGAATGCCGTGCGGATTTTCATCAACAACATCTTCGAGCAGAAAGTCATCTTCGATATCCGCTCGGATCTTTATGAGAAAATCCAGCGTTTGCCGCTCCAGTGGTTCGATACCCGGCGGACCGGCGACATCATGACGCGGGTGGTCGAGGACGTGACGAACATGGAGCGGGTGCTGATCGACGGCATCGAACAGGGGCTGATCGCGGCGCTGCAGGTCGTAGGAATCGGCATTTTCCTGTTTTTCCTGAATCCGACCGTGGCGGCCTGGGCGACGCTGCCGGTGCCGTTCCTCATGATCGGCGCGTGGTTTTATTCCACCCGCGGCCGTGACCGCTATCGAAACCAGCGGGATGCCGCCTCGGATCTGAACGCGCTGCTGCACGACAACATCTCTGGCGTGCGCCAAATCAAGGCCTATGCGGCGGAACCGGCCGAGCACAAGCGCTTCAACCAGTTTTCAAACACCCTGCGCCTCGCATCCCTGCGTATGATGAAATGGTGGGCGATCTACGCGCCGGGCATGTCCTTCATCCGCATGACGGGCTACGTGCTGGTCCTTGCCTTCGGCGGCTCCGCCGTGATGAAGGGCGAACTCACCATGGGCGACTTCACGAAATTCCTGCTCTTCCTGTCACTCTTCTACGAACCCATCGACCGCTTGAATTCGCTGAACCAGATGCTCCTGTCAGGCCGCGCGGCCGCCGACCGGGTGTTCGAAATCCTCGATTCGGACGAGGAGCTCAATTCCACCCAGGGGACAATTCTGCCCGCTAGAATCGCGGGCCACGTGCATTTCAACAATGTTTCCTTCTCCTATCAGGACCAACCGACCCTGCATGAGGTCACGCTGGACGCGCTCGCAGGCCAGACGATCGCTTTGGTCGGCTCGACGGGAGCCGGCAAGACCACGGTACTTTCACTGCTCGCCCGTTTCTATGAAACCACTTCCGGAACCATCAGCATCGACGGGATCCCCACCGACTCGCTCGCCAAATCCTCGCTACGCGATCAACTTGCCTACGTCACCCAGGAGCCCTTCCTGTTCAACGGCACGGTCCGCGAAAACCTGCTGCTGGCGAAGCGCAATGCCTCCGACACGGACCTCTGGAAAGCCCTCGAAGCCGCCCACGCGGACGGCTTCGTACGGGAACTGCCCGAGCAACTGGACACCAACGTCGGCGAGCGTGGTGTCAAACTCTCCGGCGGTGAAAAGCAGCGGATCTCCATCGCCCGGGCCCTCCTCAAAAACGCGCCCATCCTCCTTCTGGACGAGGCCACCGCCTCGGTGGATTCCGAAACCGAGCGCCTGATCCAGGATGCGCTTGATAGATTGATGGAGAACCGCACCGCTTTCGTCATCGCGCACCGCCTTTCGACGATCCAGAATGCCGACCGGATCTATGTGCTTGAGAAGGGAAGAATCATTGAACAAGGCACTCACGGCGAACTCCTCGCCCAAGGCGGCAAATATGCCGAGCTATGCCATACTTCCTTTCTTCTGCCGGGATCGGTCAGTCCGGCCTGATCGATCAACATACAAGCTCTGACAGCAGGAATGGTCGTTAACTTTCCCTAGCTGTCTGCCATTCAAAAAGGTCCGTATCCCGCTTGGAAAAAGGCCTAACTGCAATGTCGTGTGACAGAAAGATCCAGTCTCTCCACTAGACTCTTATTCTCAGTGTCTTTGAGGCGATGCAAGCGCTGACATGCCCTTCATTCGAAATTTCAATCTCTCACAGATTGGTGATATGAAAGCCAACATATCAATCAGTTATACGGTTTTTAAAAATTTAATTTAATCTTTTTAAGATTAAGGCAATTTCATGATGTTAGTGAAATTGGGATTGCCAACCAGACTGGAATAAAGCACCGCACTCCATGAATTTCCAAAAGGCACACCGCGGCACTTCAGGGAATCGAAACTCCAAACACCAGGTCTTTGAAATCGTATCCATGTGCGCCCCCCTCACACGAATTGAAAAATTAGAGATTTCCCTTCGGTCACCGGTCGCCTCACGGACAACCATCGCTCGTCGCAACGAACCCGCCATCTCCCCCGCGAGATTGCACGCCGTGCGGCATGGATTCGCAACGGTCATGCTCTGCCTGCTTGCCGTTTTCAGCCCGCCCTCGCTGGTCATTGCCGCCTCATCCGTGGAACTGGCCTGGAATTCAAATCCGGAGACTGACATTTCCGGCTACCGCATCAGCTACGGCACCAAGATCGGCAGTTATCCCAACGCCGTCCGCGTCGGAAACACACCCTCAGCGACGATTTCCGGCCTCAATGAAGGCACGACCTATTATTTCGTGGTAGCCGCCATCAACAGTGTTGGATTGCAGGGGCCTGATTCCGACGTGGTATCCTATTTCAACCCCATCGTTCCTCCTTCCAACCGAGTTCCGGTCGCGCTTGCCAATTCCCTGACGGTCAACGAGGACACTCAACTCAACGTGATCCTGACCGGAACGGACGCGGATGGTGATTTCCTTTCCTACACGGTGGAAAATCCACCTGCCAGAGGAACTCTGAGCGGCACCCCGCCGAACCTGACATACACTCCGGCGGCAGATGTTTCGGGAACCGACAGCTTCAGCTTCCGCGCATTCGACGGGGCTTTATATTCGGCAGTGGAAACCATTTCGATCAGCATCACTGCGGTCAACGATGCTCCCGTTGCAAATTCCAAGTCTCTCAAAGTCAACAACAACGGTTCTTTTCCCATCGTGCTGAGCGGCAGCGACAAGGATTCGTTTACCCTTACCTACGCGGTCACGGCGAACCCGGCCAGTGGCAAGCTGTCGGGAATCCCCCCGAACCTCGTCTACACTCCCGCATCAAATTTTGTGGGATCCGATCAGTTTATGTTCCGAGTCAGCGACGGGACACTGAGTTCCGCCAGTGCCACGATCGCCATCACGGTGTCTCAAACAGCCACCACCCCCGAAGTTCCGGTCCAGCCTCAACTTCCGGCGAATCTTCCACCGGTGTTCGTCGGCAATCCGATCACCTTCCCGGATGCCGGCGAAGGAGTGCCCTACGCAGGCCACACGCTTGCGGGCATGGCCACCGATTCCGGCCCCATTACCTATTGGAAGATTTCCGGCCCGGGATGGCTGAATGTGGCACCTGACGGCTCGCTCTCAGGCACACCGCCACTTGGCAGCACCGGACTCAACGCCTTCATCGTGCGCGCTGCCGATAGTTCGTGGCTCGTGGCGGACTCGGAACTCCGCATCCGCGTGGACTGGCTACCGGTCCCATGGCAAAGCGCCAATGTGGGAATCGGCCAACAGCCGGGCTCCGTGACCTACAATGCCGGGGTCTTCACCCAAATGGGCTCAGGCGCACTCGGCGGAAATCGCGACAACTTCAGGTTCACCTACCAGATGTTGAGCGCTAACGGGGAAATCTCCGCCAAAGTGAGTTCGATGCTGGGCTACGGCACGTGGGTCCGGGCAGGAGTGATGATCCGCGACTCACTGGCGCAGAATTCCCGCCATGTCTTCTTCGGACTGACCAACGCGACATCCTACCGCGTGCTCAGCCGCACCAAGGGTGGAGCCAGGACCACGATCAAGAGCAATGCCACCTTCTCAGGGGCTGACACGTGGGTCCGCCTGGTCCGCTCAGGTTCACGGATCATTTCCTACAAGAGTGCCAACGGGATCAACTGGACCTATGTTGCGACCACCAAAGTGAATTTGAACCGCGACTGTTACATCGGCCTCGTGGTTGCCAGCGGAGGCAACGCCGCGAACTTTACGGCTCAGTTCAGCAACGTCAACGTGGTCCCGTGAGGATCTAACCGGTCGTTTTTCATCCGGTCGACCGACCTCTTTTCGCAACTCCGGAAGACCGCAGGGATCCCCGATGAAACACGGCATTCCACCCGTCCCGGAGGAATCCTGGATTTCCGCCTTGTCGCATGGTCCGGCGATTGCTTGCCTGCGCGCCCATGGCAGCCACCCAAAACACCATCGCGCTGGTTTACGATTACGACCAGACGCTCAGCCCGCGCTACATGCAGGACGACGTGGTGTTCCCCGAGTTCGGGATCGATCCGGCCCAGTTCTGGGCGAAATGCAACACGCTCGTCCACGACCAGAAATGGGACGGCGAGCTCGCCTACATGAAGTGCCTGCTCGACTACCTCGGCATGGACAACGTGACGAACGCCCGCCTCACCGAACTCGGTGCCGGCCTGCGGTTTTTCCCCGGTCTGCCGGAGCTTTTCGAGGCCCTGCCCAAGGCAGCACTCCGCCCCGAGCATGAAATCGCCGGCATCAAGGTCGAGCATTACATCATTTCCTCCGGCCTCAAGGCCCTGCTGGACGGCTCCCGCCTGCAGCCCTTCGTCAAAGCCATGTTCGGCTGTGAGTTCGGCGAGGATGCCGAGGGCCGCATCAGTTTCCCCAAGCGCGCCATCTCCCACACCACCAAGACCCAGTTCCTTTTCCGCATCAACAAGGGCATGCTCGGCTACGATCAGGACGTGAACGACCACATGCCACCCGACCAGCGGCCGATTCCCTTTGAAAACATGGTCTACGTCGGCGACGGCCCGACCGATGTCCCCTGCTTCACCGTCATGGCAAGAAACGGCGGCCAGGGCATCGCCGTTTACAATCCGGAAGACCCGACAGGCCGATCCTTTCGGAAATGCTTCCAGCTCTCCACCCACGCCGGCCGCGTGAAACACATCGCCCCCGCCGACTATCGCCAGGGCTCGCACCTCTGGCTGCTGCTCCAGGAAATGGTCACCGAAACCGCCGACCGCATCCTCCGCCGGCGCAGCGAGGAGCGGGACAATGCGACAGTGGCGGCTCCGACGTTTTGACTGTAGCGAGCTGAGCAAAAGTGGACAGAATTAAACTGAGCAAAAGTGGATTGCTTCACCGACTTGCCGATTGCTCTGGCATCCTCGCATCTGATGTTTCTCGTTCGGCCCACCGCCGGAACGGATAGGGCTCTGCTGGAGA
>JBGSTM010000161.1:0-6530 GCA_041736495.1 Akkermansiaceae bacterium | reverse complement strand
GAACCGGTGGCCATCTGGACGAGCGAGCGCGGCTTGGCCTTTTTGACAGAGCCGTCCAGTTCGGTGACGGCGTCGATCTGGCAACCGCGGAGGTTGATGGGGACGAGGGCGGGCAGGTCCAGCAGGCGGGCGTGGAGGGATTTTTCCTGGCTGAGGAGTTCGCGGAGGGTTTCCGGGCGGTGGAAGGTGAAAACCTCGCGAACGGCTTGGCCTTCTCCCTCGTTGAAATCGAGGGTGTCCTTGTCCTGAACGGCCCAGCCGGCGGCGCGGAGTTGTGCGTCGCTTCCGTCTCGGGCCTGTTGCTCGGGATTCTGGTTGGACATGATTGAAGTGGAAACAGATTTCCAAAACGGGCTGCATGAATCCGCCACAGAATGCGATAGGTTGGAAGCCAATTCCTAGCAAGAACGCGCCAACAGATCTACCTGCGGACAGGCGTGGACGCGTTCCTCACGGGCCTACACCTCAAGCGGCGTACGCTTGCTTGACGAGGCTCGTGGGAGCGAGACGCTCCCACAACCGTCTGTCGCGAGACGCTCCCGCCACTTTGGAACCGTTCAGGCGTAGATCTTCTTGTAATACTCGTCCGCCATGCGGTCCGCGTCGAAGAAGGGGACCACGTCGTTCATCGAGTTGAGTACGACTTTGTTCCATCCGGCAGGGTCGTCGTAGTAGAGAGGCAGGATGGTTTCGTTCATCAACTTGTAGAACCCGAGCAGGTCGTGGCGGTCGCGATCCTCGTGGCTGAGCGACGGATCGGCGGGCGGGATGATGAACGAGTTTTTCCCGTCTTCGGCGAATTCGCAGACCCAGCCATCGTAGGTGGAAAGGTTGACGGAGCCATTCATGGCGGCGGTCATGCCGGAGGTGCCGGAGGCTTCGCGGGTGACGACCGGGTTGTTGAGCCAGATGTCGGAACCGTTTTTCAGGAAACGCGAGAGCTCGAGCTCGTAGCCGACGAGCACCGTGGCGTTCGGGTAGTCCTTGGTGAGGCGGATGAGGTGGTTGAAGGTGTCGATCGCGGAGTAGTCGAACGGGTAGGGCTTGCCGGCCCAGATGATTTGGATCGGGTATTTGTTGTTCTGGAGCAGCTCGCGGAAGAGCTTCATGTCGCGGGCGATGAGGTCCGGCCGCTTGTAGCCGGCGAAACGGCGCGCCCAGACGAGGGTGAGCACGTTCGGCTTGAAGAGCTTGCCGGTCTGGTCGGCGACGACGCGGAAGAGCCGTTCCTTGAGCTCGCGCTTGCGGTGTTTCAGTTCCTCAATGTCCTTGCCGACGCGGGCGTGTTCGAGGCCGTGGTCCGCCCAGTATTTTTTGTTCTGGGCGTTGGTGACGTGGGTGATTTCGCAGATGTCCGGATAGTCCTTCCACATTTGGCGGGACACCTCGCCATGGAGTTTGGACACGCCATTGGCGATGCGGGCGAGCCGGAGCGCGGCGAGCGAGTGATTGAATTCCCCACCCGTGATGCCGGTGATTTCGCGGACTTCCTCTTCCGGGACGCCGCCGAAAAACGAGAAATCACGCAGCAGATCAAAGCCGTGTTTTTCATTTCCGGCTTCTTCCGGCGTATGGGTGGTGAAGACGAGGCGCTTTTTCACTTCCTCGACGCTGCGGTGCTTTTCATACAGGTGGAAAGCGGCGGAAAGGCCGTGGGCTTCGTTGAGATGCCAGATTTCCGGGTCCACTCCGAGTTCGTCGAGCAGGCGCGCGCCGCCGGCACCGAGAATGATATATTGGGCGATGCGGCGAAGGTGGTCGTGATCGTAAAGCCGGTGCGTGATGGCACGGGAGAGGCTGTCGTTCTCCTCCACATCCGTACTCAGGAAAAACATCGGCACCGTGCCGAAAATATCGCCTGGCAGGAACATCGCCTTGACCCAGACCGGGTGGCCGTGGACGGGCACCGTGAAGCGGATGCCGGTGTCCTGAAGGAACGCGTATTCCTTTTTCCGGAACTGCACGGCGAGCTCACGATCCTCGCCGCGGGCCTGGTTGTAGTAGCCGTAGGTCCAAAGGATGCCGATGCCGCAGAGGTTCTGCTTGAGATCCGCCGCGGCCCGCATGTGGGAACCGGCGAGGAATCCCAGGCCGCCGGAGTAAACCTTGAAACTTTGGTCGATGGCGAACTCGCACGAAAAGTAAACCGCACTTTTCGCGTATTTCGGGGCGATTTCGTAAGGGTGGGCGAATGGTTTGGGAAGAAAAGAGGAAGCCATGATGGATCAGTTGAGTGGAAGTGGGACTTGTAGCAGCGGGGTGTTGTCGTGGTTCAATCCACTTGGGCACGTGTCAACCTTCGAACTGCAGCGATATTCACGATTTTGCAGGGTATGATGCTTGGTGCCGTCGGGACATGGAGGATGAATGAGAAGATGTCGAGCCCGCTACGCATCCCATGCTTGTTTTATACCAAGTCATGAGATTTTCAAAACGCCAAGATTCATTGGTTTTCAGATTGTTGTGAAGATTGTCAGCAACTTTCCGAGCCCCGGGCACCGGAAATCAACGCGGAGCCAGCTTTTCGCGCATCCCCTGCAACGGCCGCTCGATCCAACGCCAGGACGCCAAGGTCAGACCCCACGCGATCGCCGCATGGAGGGAAATGATCAGAATGGCACCTGGACCGGTTTCGAAGGATCCGTTCCACAGGAACCAGAAGAGCTTACCCGTCACCAGAGGGGCAAGATTGTGAAATAGATAGAGCCCGTAGGAAAGCTTGCCGATGCGTTGGATCCCGGGATGTTCGAGGATTTTTCCCGGCAATCCCGGCAATCCCACCAGCGTCGCCGCGATGAAGCCGCACCACGCGACGGACAGCAGCGTCTGCTGGAACGGCCGCAGTCCGAAAGTCGGCCAGCCGAAGGCGTGGGCCCCGAAAATTCCCAGGTAACCCGCGAGTCCTGCCGCCGCCAACCAGCGCAGCCCCGGGCTTTCCAGCGACATCCCGCGATGTACCGCCACGGCGAACAGCGCACCGATGCCGAAATAATCGAGGCACGCCCACGTCAACACCTGCGGCCACGCGAACCACTGCAGGAAAAAATCATGGAACAGCCGCGACACCGGACCGACCGCCGTGAACGCCAGCAACACCGGAACCAGCAGCCCGCGCGGCAGAAACCAGATCACCAGCGGCCAGATCAGATAGAACTGCTGCTGGAGCGCCAGCGACCAGAAATGGTTGGTGCCGGAAGGCCAGTAACCGATGGATGCGATGTGGAAATTCGACAAATGGAACAGATACCAGGGCAGCCCGTCCCCGACCACATCCGGCGCGCGGACGATCCAAGCCAAGGCCAGTGCCGCGTAATACGGCGCGAGAATCCGCAGGCCGCGCCGGAGCTGGTAGGTCTTCAATGCGGCCGCTTTCCACGCGCCACCTTTTGCCTCGCTGCGATCCCGCTCGCGCAGCAGCGAGCCGGTGATCAGATAGCCGGTGAGAACGAGAAACAAAAACAGAAACACCTCGAACGGAAACACCCGCGGCCAGCCGGCCGGGCACCAGTGATCCCAGCAGATCGCCATCATCGCGATCGCCCTCACCCCGTCCAGTTGCACCGCCCGGCCATTCACCAAGTGCTTGAAACCATGATCCGGCAGCGGATGCACGCGCTTTCCGGGGAAATGATGCCGGGCCACACGGCTCTTGGATCACTTTGGTTGGATCACTCAGGGCTTGTTCGACTTCGGCAAGGGTAAGGGTGCAGCCCTCCAGAGCGGTCGTGTTGTAAGTCCAACCGGGATTGAGTTTTTCGAGGGCTAAAGCCTGAAGGCATTCCGTGAAGGTGGCTTGGGCTGCGCCGATGTCAGAAGAGCCGAGGCGGGTGTAGATTTCCACGGATCGCCGGGCGTGTGGCAGGGCGGCGGCAGCTTCGCCTTGCCTGGACAATGCTTTTGCAATGCGGCAGTTGTCCTCCGCGATCAAATCCTGTCGGTGAACAGCTTCAGACAATGACAAGGCTTCACGGGCTAAAATCTCGGCGGTAGACCTGAGATTCCTCCAGTCCCTTGGTGTCGTGATTCTGGAAATCAATGCGGCACAGGCCGACGGGGATGCAGGGCTTTTCTCCGCTGACGAAGAGCGGCAACTCATGCTCGCCGATGTATTTGCTCTTGAGAAACGCGGGGCTCACCAACAGCAGCCCGAAGTCGCATTCACGGGCGGCTTTCTGGATTTCCGCGTGCCACTTTTCGCCCGGAAGGATGTCGGTGTCTTGCCAGCGCTCGAACGTGTAGTCCTTGCAAGCGCCCAGTTCCTTGTCGAGTTCCCGCAAGAGTCTATCAGGCAGCTTGTAGTCGTCGTGAGCGTAGGAAAGGAAGTAGCGGACGAGGCGCTTCGCTGAGGGGGCTCCGGACATGCCGGAGTGAAACAAGCGTGCTAGCAGATGGCAAGGCGGGGGAATTCAGGACTCCTCGGATTTCGTCCAGTCATCCACGATCAATCCCGGAACACGGGTGAATTCCTTCATGTTGTTGGTGACCATGACTCCCCCGCCGGCAAGGGCGGTGGCGGCAATCCAGAGATCGGCTTCGCTGATGATCATTCCAACTCGTTCGAGTTCGAGTCTCGTGGATACGTATTTCTCAAGGATCTCGTCGCTAGGTAGGATCACTTGAAAGGGCTCGATGAAATCCAATACGGTCTGGCAACCTTCTACAGGTTTGTTGCTTTTAGCCGCACCATGGAGCAACTCGGCCTTCACCTGAAACGGCACTTTGATGGCGGCGGCTGGGATGCTCATGATCTTTCGCATGGCGGCAGGGGATTTGCCCCGCAGGCAGAGAATCACGATGTTGGTATCGAGAAACCAAGTCATGGCTTCATGATTCATCGAGGCTGCCGGTTTCCCGAGTCGGTCCCCGATCCGGGGCTTTAAATTCGGCGTTGTCCTCCATGGAGCCAAACAATTTCCAGTAGCCGGACGGGTAGCCGTTTCCGATGGCGAGGTCTTGCGATGCCGCCGCTTTCAATCGCTCGACAGCCCAAACGGAAAGGGGTTTGTGACTTGCTTCCGCAGCTCGCGCCAAGGTGTCGGCGAGGTGCTCTTCAAGCTCCAGCGTGATCGTGCTCATGAAGTGAAGCTATCATGATCGACCGGGGGCGGCAACGATGTGGATTGGGAAATTGGCGCAACAATCCAAGTCCGCTGCTATGTCGGCGGTTGGAACCCGCCGCCACGGATCACGCGTCCTTCGCCTTCGCGGTCTTCTTCGTGGCCACCTTCTTCACCGGCCTTGGCGGGAAGTCGAAGCCGATCTTGCCGTCCTTCGGATCGAAGGTGAGGTGGGCGTCGAACTTGCGCTTGGTGCGGTTGGAAACGAAGCCTTTGAGCACGTCGGTTTTTCCGGTGCCGATGAGCTTGAGCATCTGGTCCTGCGGGATCTCGCACTGGAGGATGGACTTGCCGATGCGGATGCCGTGCGGGTCCTTCTTGGTGACGATTTCCGGGACGTGATAGGCTTTTTCCGTGGCGTAAACCTTGTAGGACTTGCCGTCCTCGGTCTTGGCCTCACCGATGAAATGCTCCTCGGTGAGCTCGGGCGGGCCGTCGCGGTCGTCGCTTTCGAAAACGAAGTTGATTTTGAACTTCGCGTCCATTTCGAGCGCGGCGTCGAAGGGTTTGTTGAACTTCGAGCGGAAGCCGGTGAGCGGTCCGACGAGCTTGGTGGTGAAGAGCTGGATCGCTTCCTCCTCGGTGAGCAGGCGGCCGGCGATGTGTTTCTTCGCCTTGAATTTGCACTCGGGTTCGCGGCACTCGTAAGTGGCCTCGGTTTGCTTGAGCGACGGCGCGCCGCACATCGGGCAGGGGACTTTGAGGTCGGGGAAAACCTCGCTTTTTGCGAGTTCTGCGGCTTTGCGGGCCTTGGTGCAAATCTCGTCGGTGTAGGCGATGATTTCCTTCATGAAATCACTGCGCTTTAAATTTCCGTGCTCCATCTGGCGGAGCTTGAACTCCCAGTCACCGGTGAGTTTCGGCGAGTAGAGCCCCTCGATTTCCATCTCGCGGACGAGGTCGATGAGACGCATGCCGCTGCCGGAAACGAAGAGTTCGCGGCCTTCGCGGGCGAGGTATTTCTGGGCAATCAGGCCTTCGATGGTCGCCGCGCGGGTGGCTGGAGTTCCGAGACCGCGATCCGCCATGGCTTCGCGGAGCGCTTCGTCGTCGATGAGTTTGCCGGCACCTTCCATCGCGGAAAGCAGCGTGGACTCGGTCATCCGGGCGGGTGGTTTGGTTTCCTCGGCGAGCACTTCCACCGGATCGGCGTGGGCGGTTTCACCAGCGCGGACCGGGACGAGTTCGTCCTTTCCGGCGGCGACACCGGGGCGGCGGCCGTAAACTTCGAGCCAGCCGGGTTTCACCAGGATGCGGCCTTCCGTTTTGAAACAATCCTGCTCGATGCGGGTCAGGCGGGTCGTCTGCTCGAATTCGGCGGACGGATAGAACACGGCGATGAAGCGCTTCACGATCATGTCGTAGAGCTTCTGCTCGGCCTCGCTGAGCTTGGCAAACTTGCCGGTCGGGATG
>JBGSTM010000158.1:0-10162 GCA_041736495.1 Akkermansiaceae bacterium | reverse complement strand
AGTCCGTCGATGCCGGTGGCAACGGCGGCCCGGGCGAGGACGGGTGCGAGTTCGCCATCGCCGCCGGTGGCACCGCCGAGACCGCCGGGGCGCTGGACGGAGTGGGTGGCGTCGAAAATGACGGGCAGGCCTTCCTTGCGCATCCAGTAGAGCGAGCGCATGTCGACGACGAGGTTGTTATAGCCGAAGGTGGTGCCGCGCTCGGTGATGAGGAAGCGTTCGCAACCGAACGCGCGCATTTTTCCGGCGATGTTCACGGTGTCGAGCGGGGCGAGGAACTGGCCTTTTTTGACATTCACGGCGCGACCGGTTTTCGCGGCGGCTTCAAGCAGGTCGGTCTGGCGGCAGAGGAAAGCGGGGATTTGCAGCAGATCGACGTGCTCGGCGGCGATTTCCGCCTGCTCGGCGGTGTGGATGTCGGTGGTGACGGGCACGCCGAGCTCCTTGCCGATTTCCCCGAGGATGCGGCAGCCTTCCTCCACGCCGGGACCGCGGAAGGCATCCACGGAGGTGCGGTTCGCCTTGTCGAAGGAGGCCTTGAAAATGAAATGGATGCCGGTGCGGGCGGCGATTTCCTTGAGCGAGCGCGCCATTTCCCAGGCGAACGCCTCGGACTCAAGGGCGCAGGGACCCAGGATGAAGAAGGGGACCGGTCCGCCGACGGGGACGTTGCCGATGATGAAGGGGTCGAAATTCATGGGTGCGGGGAAAAATGATTAGGCGTCGGCGGACTCGAGCGCGGCTTGGAAGAGGGGGCGGAGATTGTCGAGTGCGGTGGCGAGCAGCTTCTTTTCGGAAGGTGTGAGATTTCCGCGGGTTTTGGAAGCGAGCATTTCGAGCGAGTCGATCACGGATCTGGCGGCGCGGAGGTTGACCTGCTTCTCGCCGCTATGTGGACTGGGGATCTGGCCGAGGAAAAGTCCGGCGTTCTGGGCTTGGAGGATGATGAACTCGTTGAACCGGGGATCGGCTTCTGGCGCGGCGGACATGCATGAGAATCCGACCTCCGGATCGATTATACAAGAGGGAAGACACGAATCAAAAAGTCCGGCAGGTGACGGAAAAGCCCGGCCTGGGGACACATTTTTCCGGAGGTGAAATCCGAGGAATTTCGGCTCGTCTTTTGCCTTGCAGGCCGGAACTGCGTCGCTAGTCTCGCGGCTCACAGGCATGCGTCTCGTGTCAGTGCGCCAATCACAAACTCATTCGATTCATGAAATTCGCCTCCCTGCGGCAACCCTTGCAGCGGCCGGTTTACTTTACTTCTCCAACAAATACCCACGTTCCCATGATCCGTATTCTCACCGCACTCGTCGCTTCCGTATTCGCCTTCCTTGCTGCTTCCTGCTGCTGCACTTCGGAAGTCAAGCCACCCGGTCTGCGTCCGCTTCCCCAGTTCCAGGAGATCCAAACGGCTCCTGAAGTGCATTACTCCACGTAATTCGAACGACCCGCCAGGGTAGGAATGATCTCGCGTCCCTCCGGATTCCCCGGGGGGGCGCTTTTCTTTGCATGGGGGAAATTATCTAAATAGTCTTCCAATCAAGCCTTCAAGCTGTCATCTGCCAGTGCGCCACGCGAATGAAACGCAATTTCCCATCCGAGCAGCCCGACCGTTTCAACGGGAACCTGCGGCACTACCATCGTTCCGGGACTCAGACGCAACGATCCTGGGATGAATGGGTGGACGGAGATCTGGCAAAAACCCGCCGCTCCAGGAAAAACTGGCCCAAGATCCTCGGCATCATTCTCGGCGTGCTTGCCTTGGGCGGAATCATCGCCGGTCTTCTGGTGGAATTGAGCTGACCGCCAAAGCTGTGGCCGGGTCTTTCTCCGGCTGGATCGCATGCGGCTTTGACATTCTGAAACTCCCTGACCAGTTTTCCCGCCCGCCGGCAACCACGGCGGATCACTCACATCATGGGAAAAAGCCTCTTCCAAAAAGTCTGGGACGCACACACCGTCGGAACCATCGCGGACGGACGCACGCAACTCTTCATCGGCACGCACCTCATCCACGAGGTCACCTCGCCGCAGGCCTTCGGCATGCTCCGCGACCTCGGGCTTGGGGTGAAATTCCCCCAGCGCACCTTCGCCACCATCGACCACATCGTCCCGACCATCAATCAGGACCAGCCCGCAGACCCGCTCGCGGCTGAGATGATCGATGCGATCCGCAAGAACTGCGATGACTTCGGCGTCACTTATTTCGATCTCGCCTCCGGCAAACAGGGCATCGTCCACGTCGTCGGACCCGAGCAAGGCATCACCCAGCCTGGCACCACCATCGCTTGCGGCGACTCGCACACGGCGACTCACGGCGCGTTCGGCGCGATCGCATTCGGCATCGGCACCAGCCAGGTCCGCGACGTTCTCGCCACCCAGACCATCGCCCTGCAGGAAATGAAAGTCCGCCGCATCGAAGTGAACGGCGATCTCCGACCCGGCGTTTATGCCAAGGACGTCATTCTCCACATCATCCGCCTGCTCGGCGCGAACGGTGGCATCGGCTACGCCTACGAATACGCCGGCGATGTCTTCGACCGTATGTCCATGGAAGAGCGCATGACCGTCTGCAACATGTCCATCGAAGGTGGTGCCCGCTGCGGTTACGTCAATCCCGACGCCAAGACCGTCGCCTATCTAAGCGGTCGTCCCTATGTGGACATGAGCGACTTCGACGCTACCGCCGCCCGCTGGCTTTCTTTCGCTTCCGATGCGGACGCCGTGTTCGACGACATCGTCAAAATCAATGCCGCCGACATTCCGCCGACCGTCACCTGGGGCATCTCCCCGGACCAAGGCATCGCCATTTCCGAAAACATTCCGGACCCCGCCACGGCCAAGACGCCATTGGAAAAGGCGTCCATCGAGGAAGCGCTCGCCTACATGAAGCTCGACCCGGGCACCCCGATCAAGGGCGTGAAAATCGACGTCGCTTTCATCGGCTCCTGCACGAACGGCCGCATTTCCGACTTCCGTGAGGTCGCGAAATTCATCGTCGGTCACAAGGTCGCGCCCGGCGTGCAGGCACTCGTCGTCCCAGGCTCGCAAATCGTCGCCATCCAGTGCGAACAGGAAGGTCTGCCGGAAATCTTCCGCGCTGCCGGCTTCGAATGGCGCGGTGCCGGTTGCTCGATGTGCCTCGCGATGAACCCCGACAAACTCATCGGCGACCAACTCTGCGCCTCGTCTTCTAACCGCAACTTCAAGGGCCGCCAGGGCTCCTCCACCGGCCGCACCATCCTGATGTCACCCGTGATGGTCGCCGCCGCAGCCATTCGCGGTTCCATCGCCGATGCGCGCGAAGTGTTCGATCTGGAGCCAGCAGCTGCGGTCGCGTAAACTCCCGCACGCCATGAGCACCTCCGCCTACAAACTCCCGATCACCGCCGCCGAGTATCTCGAAGGAGAGCTGCGCTCGGAGACGCGTCATGAGTTCGTGGACGGCCGGGTTTATGCCATGTCCGGAGCGAGCCGCCGACACAACGAGATTTGCGGAGATCTCTACAGCATCCTCAAGAACCACCTTCGCGGCGGCCCCTGCCGCACCTACATCGAGGCGGTAAAAGTCCAGGTCGCCGACGATCTGGGAGAAAGTTACTACTATCCGGACGTCTTCGTCGCCTGCGAGCCGGGCGATGACGATTCGCATGTCGTTTCAAATCCGAAGCTCATCATCGAAGTTCTGTCCGATTCCACCTCGCGCTTTGATCGAGGCGACAAGCTCACCAACTACAAACGCATTCCTTCCGTCGAGGAAATCGTCCTCATCGAACAGGAATGGCCGGAAATCCTGGTATTCCGCCGCTCCGAGCGTTGGAAGCGCAATCTCTACACCCAATTCGACACGATCGTGCGGCTCAATTCCATCGGCTACGCCGCGCCGCTCGCCGCTTTCTATCAATCCAGTCCGTTTCCCGAAAACGTCCAGCGACCCTGGTATCACCACAACCGCATTGAGGACTGATCCTGTAATCTCGAATCTCAAACCTTAAATTTCCATCCATCATGGCACTCGACCCCGTTCCTTCCGTCACCGGCCGCGCAGTTTTCATTCCCGGCGCGGATATCGATACCGACCGCATCATCCCGGCGCGTTTCATGAAATGTGTCACCTTCGACGGACTCGGTGAGTTCGCGTTTTATGACGTGCGCCACGACGAGCATGGCAACAAAACTGATCATCCGCTCAACGACCCGCGGTTCGCCGAGGCCTCCATCCTCGTCGCCGGCGTGAACTTCGGCTGCGGATCGTCCCGCGAGCACGCGCCACAATCGCTGCGCAAATACGGCTTCAACGGCGTCATCGCCGAGTCCTTCGCGGAAATTTTCTATGGCAATTCCACCACGCTCGCCATGCCCTGCGTCATGGCCAGCCCGGCCGACATCGTCAGTCTGAAAAACGCGATCGAGGCCGACCCGAACGTCGAAGTCACCATCGATGTTAGCGCTCTCAAAGTCACCACCTCCAGCGGTCTCGAAATCCCGGTCACCATGCCCGACTCCGCCCGCGAGGCGTTGCTTTCCGGCCGTTGGGATCCGATCCAGGAGCTGCTGGACAACGAATCCGCAATCGAGGCGAAAGCCAAGGAACTGCACTACGTCTGAGCGGGCACCGCCCCGCGGGCCATACTTCCATGACTCGGCATCTCGAAGCATCGGACCTCGCGGCTTGTGTTGAACTTTACGTGTCGACATTTGCCCAGCCTCCGTGGGGCGAAACGTGGGATCCACGGATCGTCCACGCGAGATTGGATCAGATCGTCCGGACGCCGGGGTCGTTCGGCGTTGTTATTCTCGCCGGGGGTGGAATCGCCGGGTTCGCGCTCGGCATCTCGGAGCCCTGGCACGAGGGGACGCATTTCTATCTGAAGGAAATGTGCGTCGCGCACGAGCGGCAACGACAGGGGTTGGGCACCCGGCTTATGGATTACCTGTTTGAAGAACTGCGCGAACAAGACACAAAACGCGTCTATCTACTAACCGCGCGGGGGGACATGTCGGAGTCCTTCTATGCGAAAGCGGGTTTCTATACCAGTCCGAAGATGATCCTGATGGCCCGGCGCATCGAGTAGCCATGGTCTTCGACCCGTCAGCCATCCTCGACGAGGCGATTCAGAAGATCGGCTGCCGAGGCGCTTTGGCCGCGGTGTCGGAAGACGGAACGGTGGGAACCTTCTCCGCCGGGTCAATTGGAGCCAATGACCATGACCGACCTTTCTATATCTACAGCATTTCCAAAACCTTCTCGGCGGTGGCGATCCTGAAGCTCTGTGAGGAACATGGGGACTTTCTGGACGATCCTTTCCACCGCTTTTTCCCCGCCGCGAAGATACCTAACGCGATCACCATCCGCCAACTGCTGAATCACACCGGCGGATTGTCCGACTATTTTTCCTCCGGCGAATACCAAACCGCGGTGACCTCGCATCCGCAGGAACCGTGGAGCTACGGACGGCTGATGGAGACCGGACTGAAGGATACGCCGTTGTTCCCGCCAGGAAGAGGCTGGGCATATTCGAATCCCGGATATGGCTTGCTCAAGGAATTGATAGAGAAACTTTCCGGCACAGACTTCTACGAGTACCTTCGGCGAGTGATCCTGTCCAAAGCGGAACTCCATGACACGAGGCCGTTCATCGCGCCGGATTTGAAAGTGGAATTGCTGGAAGGTGAGTCTCCCGGTTTCGAAAGTGATTTCCGGCCACTCTATCAACCGGGATGGATCGTAACGGGTTGCCTGACTTCGACGGTCTCGGATGTCGCGCGCTTTTACGACGCCCTGTTCGCCGGCAGGATTGTTTCAGCAGCGTCGGTCGGGAAAATGATGGAAACGGTGGATGTCTTGAAAATTCCGCCCGTGGCTTCGATTCCCGCCTACGGGCTTGGGTTGATGCATTTCCGCAAAGATCCGCTAGGCGACTCCTTCGGGCACGGTGGGGGAGGACCGGGTTACACGACCTATGCCAGGCACTATCCGGACCTGAGCGGCGTGCCCTTCACCCTCAGTCTCGTCCTCAACAAAGCCTTGCCGCAGACCCCGTTTGATCTGGCGGATCAAATCGTCCGTTCCTACCTTGATCACGGCGTTGCGTAGCGTCTACTTCTGCGCTGCTTTCACCAGTCCGACCGCCTTCACCGCGGCGGCGAGCAGACATTCGTTGAGTGCCGGGTGGACGAAAATCGTATCCGCCAGCTCGCGGACGTCGTTCTTCAGCTTCATGACGGTGATCACCTGATGGATCATCGTGGAGGCCTCCGGGCCGACCAGGTGGCAGCCGAGGATCGAAAAATCCTCCGGCGAGACCAACAGCTTGGTGCGGGGGTATTCGATGCGCATCGCCATGGCCCTGGCGCTGGCCAGCCAGTCCTCGAAAACGGCGACGTAGGGCGTGCCGCTCGCTTTCAGCTCTTCCTCCGTGAAGCCCACGGCGGCGACCTCCGGATGGGAGAAGACCGCATGGCCTAACGGTTTTTCGACGATCCGCGCGCGCTCTCCCTTGAGGAACTTCTCCCGCAGAAAGTAAACCTCGCGGGCGGCGGCGTGCTGGAGCAGGTGGCGGCCGTTGACATCCCCGGCGGCGTAGATTCCGGGGACCGTGGTTTCGAGGTGTTCGTTGACCGGGATGAAGCCCTTGCTATCGGTGGCGATGCCCGTATTGGCGAGATCCAGCATGTCGCTGTTGGGCACCCGCCCGATCGCGAAAAGGACGCGCTCCGCCTTCCGGCTGATCTCGCCGGCGGCGGTGCGGAACGTGGCCGTGAACGTCGTGCCGGTGCAGGTGAGTTCCTTGAGCTCTGCATGAAAGGTGGTGTCCACTTGCTTGGTGAACTCGTCCTGGAAGACCTTTTCAATCTCCGCGTCCTCTTTTCCTAGCAGGCGGTCCTTGCGCACGAAAACCGAGGTTTCCACGCCGACAGCCGCGAAAAACGCCGCCATCTCGGTGGCAATGACTCCGCCACCGACAATGATCAGGCTGCGCGGCGGCGTGGCTTCCAGCGGGAAAAGCTGGTCGCTCGTCCATATCGGCAGGTCGGGAAACGGCGGGAGTGCCGGGCGTGATCCGGTGGCGACGACGATTTTCTCAGCGGTGAGCGTGCGGCCGGCGGCTTCGATCAACTTGTGGCCGACGAAGCGCCCCTCTCCCCGGATCAAGGTGACACCGGCGTCCTCGACACGACCTTCATAACGCTCATCCACGCCCTCGATGTAGCTGTTCACACTGGCGAAGATTTTTCCGAGGTCCGCGCCCTTGGTTCCGGCGCCCATGAAGTGCCGCTCCGCCTCGCGGACGTGACGGGCGGCGTCGGCGAATCCGATGAGCAGCTTGGATGGCACGCAGCCGCGGTTCGGACAGGTGCCGCCGAGGCGGTCACGCTCGATGAGCGCGGTCCTCCAGCCCGCGTTGCTTGCGGCGATCGCAAGATTGGCCGCACGGCCACCGCCGAGCACGATAAGGTCGAAGTGTTCGGTCATGGCTTGAAAACTATGAAACCGCACCGCGGCATGGCCACGGTAATGTGACGTTCGGCGTTTAAAAGATAAAAGCCACCGTCCCGGGTTCCGGAACGATGGCTTCAGTGGTGTTAGGCAAATCGGTTACTTCTGCTCGCGGACCTTGTCGGCTTGATTTTCGATCTGGTCGGCACGTTTTTCCACGGCTTCGCGGGTTGCGTCCGCATTTTCTTCAGTCGCGTCGGCCGCCTTCTCGCTGTTCTTGCGGATGGCGTCGGCGTTTTCTTCCTTCATGTCGGCGACCTTCTCACCGTCCTTGCGGAGCTGGTCGGCGGAGGATTCGATGGCGTCGGCTTTCTGTTCGATCTGTTCCTCACGGACTTGCTCCTGCTTCGAGTCACAAGCGGTGAAAAACAGAGCGAGGGCGGAAGCGCCGGACAACAGTGCGATGGATTTGGTTTTCATGGAGTGGGATGGTTTACCGCGATGCGGATTCTACCCCTTCCTTGCAAACAGAGTGCCATGGCATTTTTCAACGACTTACAACGACGGAACCCGGGGAAATCGGGTAGAATGCGTACAGTGAAAGTGCGAATTGCATGATCGTCGGGTCCTGCCGTGGTCTGGACGGCAGGACCGTGCAACATTCAATCAGGCTTTCTTCTCACC
Source organism: Akkermansiaceae bacterium (assembly GCA_041736495.1). Taxonomy (GTDB): domain Bacteria; phylum Verrucomicrobiota; class Verrucomicrobiia; order Verrucomicrobiales; family Akkermansiaceae; genus Luteolibacter. The sequence continues at coordinate 2,034 of JBGSTM010000158.1, read as the reverse complement.
GGAAATCATCGGGTAGACGATACCGGCGAGTGCCGCACCAAGGATGGGAGCCAGCCAGAACAGCCAGAGCTGGCTGATGTACGCTCCGCCGGCGAAGAGGGCTGGAGCGGTGCTGCGTGCGGGGTTGACCGAAAGGTTGGTGACCGGGATTCCGATCAGATGGATCAGGGTCAGCCCGAGGCCGATGGCGATCGGTGCAAATCCGGCAGGGGCGCGCTTGTCGGTGGAGCCGAGGATGATCAGCAGGAAGAAAAACGTGAGCACGATTTCCGCAACCAGGGCGGCGACCATCGTGTATTTGCCCGGCGAGAGTTCGCCGAAGCCGTTGGAGGCGAAACCACCCGCAGTGCTGAAGCCCGCCTTGCCGCTGGCAATCAGATAGAGGATGCCGGCACCCGCGATGCCGCCCAGCACTTGGGCGATAATGTAGGGAAGCGCTTCCGACGAGGGATGCCGTCCGCCAACCACCAGGCCGACGGTGACCGCCGGATTGAGGTGGCAGCCGGAGATATGGCCAATGGCGAAGGCCATGGTCATCACGGTCAGGCCGAAGGCGAGGGCGACGCCGACGAAGCCGATGCCGAGGTTGACCGGCGTCGGGTCGGTGCTGAGGAAATGCGCCGCCAGGACTGCGCTGCCGCAGCCGCCGAAGACGAGCCAGAGGGTGCCGAAGAACTCGGCCATCAGTTTGTTTTTCATGGTGTGCATGTTATGTATGTGTGTTAGGTAGGGGAGACCGGGGGAGGAGGGAGAACTGGAAAAGTTCTTCCTGTGGGTGATAGTCCAACCTTTTGCGGCGGTTTCGTCGAGACAGTTTCCAGGGGGAAAAAGTCACTGACATTCTGCCAGTCCATGAGCGCCACCGGCGGGTATTTTGAGTTCCATGCTGCTGTGGTGTGCGCGGTCACGGTTTGAAAACGGTTTTCCAATCCGTCTTCATATCGACCACGGTCCAGCCTCTCGCCGCGGCTTCGTCGAGACCGCGGGCGAGTTTGCCGACGTGGGACTCGCGGTCGTAGGCCCACTCGCGTTCGGCATCGGTGTGATGGACGATGAGGCCGAAGCGCGCGCCCTTGCCGCGGGTGGTCCACTCGAGCATCTCGAAATCTCCATCGGAGTTCCCGGCCGCGAAGATTGGCCGACGGCCAATGTGGCGCTGGATGCCGACGGGTTTACCGGCCTTGTCGTCGTTGAGGACAAGTTCGGGTGTTTTCACGATGACGGGCATGCCGTCGCGGAGTTCATATTTCAATCCGCCACTGGAGCCGACGATCTGTTCGGGCGGGATGCCATACACCTTCTCCGTCCACGGGCGCATGAACTCGATGCCGCCGCCGGAGACGATGAAAGTCTTGAAATTGTTAGCCCGCAGATACGCGAGAAGTTCGACCATCGGTTGATAGATCAACTCGTTGAACGGCCTGCCGGTCTTGGGATGTTTTGCGGTGGCAATCCAGTCGGTGACGGATTTTTCGAACTCCTCGGTGGTCATGCCGGCGTGGGTCGCCATGATGAGATCGAACAACGCTTTTTCGCCACCGGAGAGCGCGGCTTTCATGTCGCCCTTGAGCAGCGAGGCGAACGGCTCCTCGGTCTGCCACTCGGGATGCTTGGGCGCGAGCGCTTTGACGCGGTCGATGGCGAAGAAGAGTTGGAAATATGCGGGCTGCTCGGCCCAGAGACAGCCGTCGTTGTCAAAGGTGGCGATGCGTTCGGGCGCGGGAACGAAGTCGGGCGTGCCTTCCTTCGTGACCTTTTGGACAAACGCGATGATCGCCTGCTTGGGTGCGGTGTCGTTCCACGAGGGAAGCGGGTCAGAGGACTGTGCGGCTAGCGGAAGACAGGCGAGCGCAATAAACATGATGATGGGCTTTTGCATGACGGGTGTTGATTTTAGTTCATGGTGGCGCGCAGCTCGATGAGTGCCTGGTCGAAGGAGTCAATCCTGACCAGGCCGAGGCGCGGATACTCGATGTCGAGAATGATATAAACGGAGATGGCGAGGATGGTAGCGAAGCCCAACAGGTGCAAGGC
>JBGSTM010000153.1:0-11405 GCA_041736495.1 Akkermansiaceae bacterium | reverse complement strand
GTTGGTGAAGCGCACGCCGCTCGCGGCCAATGCGCCGATGCGCGGCGTGGGCGCGGTGGCTCCGGAGGTCGTGTTGTAGAGCGGACTGCCATCGGTGCCGTAATCATCGGCGATGATCAGCAACACGTTGTTTCCCGCACTGACAGCAATGATTGTGGTTAGGAAAACGATGGGAATGGCTTTCATGGTGTGGAATTCTCATCGGTGAGTGTTTTGAGAAAAGCGACCAACGCGGATTTGTCAGCGGCCTCCAGATGAATTCCGGTTTGCGGATGTTTGGCAAGGTTCGGATCGAGCGTGTCGCTGCGGCGGATGCCGGTGCTGTAATGCTCGACGACTTCCTCCAGCGTGGCGAACCGCCCGTCGTGCATGTAGGGCGCGGTGAGAGCGACGTTTCTCAGGCTGGGCGTGGCGAATTTCCGCTGGTCGCCGGGAAGTCCCGTGACCTGTGCGCGCCCCGGGGCCTCACCGTCGAGGCCGTTGTTGTGAAACTGGTGGTCGCTGAAAAGCGCGCCGCCGTGGCAGTGAAAACAATCCGCGCCTCGCTGGCCGGTGCGGGGCTCGTACTCGGTCATGAAGAGCTCGAATCCGCGCTTCTCCTCGTCGCTGAGCGTGGCCTTGCCGCCCATCGCGCGGTCGAACCGGGAATCACGCGCGCTGAGCGTCAGCAGATATTGTTCAAGGGCGAGCGCGATCTTTTCCGCAGTGATGCCGGGCGAGCCGAAGCCGGCGCGGAACAGGGATGGATAGTCCGGCGATGCGGTTAGTTTCCCACAGACACGGTCGAGCGACTCGTCCATTTCGCGGTGATCGCCGACGGGCACCAGCACTTGTTCGCGCAGCGACCGGGCGCGACCGTCCCAGAAGAACTCGCGTTTCCACGCCAGGTTGAAAAGCGGCATCGAATTGCGGTCGCCGCGCCGGCCGTCGATGCCGATGCTGACCGGCAGGCGGTCGGTGAAGGCGGCATCCGCATGATGGCAGGAGGCGCAGGAAATCGAACCATCCCGCGAAAGCATTTTTTCGTTGAACAACTTCTCTCCCAGTGCGACGCGCTCCTCGATGAGCGGATTGTCGCGCGGCAGGTCGGGCATCGGAAACGTGCGGTTCATCGTGAATCGCCAGGGGGTGAATTTATCTGGCAGATCGATGGGCTTCACGGTGGATAGAGGCGGAACCACCGCTGCGCGTGAAACTACCCGGCTCACATGAAACGCGCCCGGGAGATTTGCGACCAGCGCACTGGAAACCGGATCGCCCTCACGCGAGTGGGTGGCGGTGCCGTCCTTCTCCAATGACAGCGGGCGCGGCGAATTGAACAGCGTGGCGAGGTCGAAATGGACAAGCAACCCGGCGTCGGCACGGAGATCAAGCGGAGCGGTCAGATGGATGCGGGTGCGGTTGGGATCACGCGCGAGATGATGGGCGTAACCCATCACTTCGGAACTCCCCTTTCGGAAGTGTCCCTCCACCGCCATGAAGATGTAGCCGCCCTGCCAGCTCCAGTGCAGGCCGTTCAGGTTGGGGTTGAGCGCGTGACCGGCAGGGATTTTCGAAACATCCGCCGCATTGGCCGCTGCGTCCGGTCCCACGTGGAAGCGGATCGCGCGGTAATTTCCATCCGGCACGTTTTCCAACAGAAAAACGTTTCGCCGGGTGCCGGCATCCATCCAGGCCGTGCGGTCTGGCAGTTCCACCCACTGCCCGTCGTCGCGCTCGACCGCGAAGCCGCTCAAAAGATAGCTGAGCCGTGTCACCGAGATCGTCTCGCCTGCGGCGGTTTCGCGATCTAGCGAATCGAGGCGCAGCGGTTCGCCGTTGAATACGGGCTCGACGGTCAGTTCCAGGTTCGCCGCCAGGACGGGCGGTGCCAGAGCAAGCAGGAGAATGAGGGAAATCTTCATCAGCTGGATTCATTGGATCGTAAAGCCGCCAGTCAGGGTGTAAGTCGGGCCGGGACTGAAGACGACGACGATGTTTTGAACTCCGGTGGTGGCGTTAGCGGGAATCGTGAAGGTCGCTTGGGCGGTCGTCGCGCTGGGCCGCGAAATGGTCGTGCCGGTGATCGTTCCTGCGAGAGTGATGCTGGCGGGAACCACATTCACCGGTGGGTTCGGCGGATTGGCGGGCAGGGTGATTGTCACCGTCACGATCGTGCCCCGCGCCGCGTTTCCACCTGGGGCGGCGGCATTTGATCCGCCGCTGATGGTGTAATCGAAGCCGTTGCTGTCAAAGGACGCGAGCGCGGTGCGGGAGATTCGATAAAAACGGGATGGATGGCTCGTTTTCGCGGCCGTTTCCACGATTGCGGCGACATCGTCGGTGGCGGTGACCGCGGGATTGAGATCCGGCCAATCGGTAAAGTCGGTGGACGCCTCGACCAGATAAGTGCCACCCTCGACGGCGCTCCAGACAAGGGTGACGTCCCCGCTGGCCTCATCGACGACGACCGGATCCGCGGCTTCCATTTTGTTAGGACCACCGTTGAAGGTGATGGTCACTGTCTCGCCGATGGTGGAGACACCTCCGGTCGCGCTGCCGAAATACTGCCGGCCGGTGGTGTAGGGATAGGCCGGTGTGCCGTCGGCGTTGATCGTGGTGAAATAGGCGTAGGTGCCGCCGGGATACTCCGGCGTCACGCACCAGCGGACGTTCTGTTCGTTCAAATCGAAATCCACTCCCTGGGTGAAACCACGGTCGCCGAGGTAGTCGAAGTCCTCGATATAGTGGCCCAACAGATAGTTCGCTCCGACCGCCGGGCCGTTCTTGAAAGCCACCGTCTGGAGCCGCTGCGCCCACGCAGGCAAGTTCGTACGCCCGGTGGCTGCGAGATCGGTGGTTCCGTAGTTTCCATTCCGCAACACGAATCCGGAGACCATCCTCCGCAGGCCGCTGGCCGGATCGAGCGGGCTGGAGTAGGCGTAGGGGCCGTAAACCGGCAGGCCGTCGGCGGCCCACGCGAGGATCGGCGAGTGACGGGTCACCGGCTCGCTGCTTTCCGTGTAGCGGTTGGACGCCGCGTTGTAGTCCACGTGGTCGCCGAGCTGATAGCGCAGGCCGATCGGCTGGGCGTGGTAGTGATAGTTGTTTCCCGCCTGGTGGGCGAGCGCCGGATCGAAGGTGACGCCTTCGTTGTGATAGCCGTCGCGGTTCCACACCCCGTCGCCGGACAGGCCGTTGACCGGCGTGGCGTCGGTGGAGCTGGCGCTGACGTAGGAAAACGCGTCGCGCATGTCGAACATCGACACCCCGTTGACCATGCATCCGGTCGCGCCAAGACCGGTGAGGGTCTTGGCCGCGGGAATCACCGGCGCGCGCGGGATTCGATAGATCTTCGCCGTGTTCGAGGGAAAGTTCGGAAAATCCGCCGTCTTTGCCGCATTCAGATACCAGGGACCCATGATGTGTCCGGCGAGACCGGTGCTGCGGATGTAGACCCAGTTGGCGGAGTGCGAGATTTGGCTGACTCCGGCGTAGGTGGGGGAATTCTGCACACCCGCGCCGCGGCTCCAGGTCTTGGAGACCGTCCCGGCCGTTTCCGCGGCGGTGGATTGATAGATTCGCGCGTATTGGCCGGAGTCCTCCGTGAACCAGGAGGTGAGCTGCGGATCGGCGTGGACGGCGGCGGTTAGAAGGAAGAGGACAGGGAGCGGTTTCATGGGTCGCGGAGGGGATTTCATCCCGACGCCAACGAACCCGAACCAGTGGGTGCATCGTGATCGTCAGGAACGATGGCGATGAAACCGGGCGTTTGTGAACGCCGTATGTGGAACCCGGCGGATCTTTGTTAAGTTCGTGTAAAATCCGCGGATGATCCGTGTCAGGAACCCGGTCAGGAGCCGATCCCGGTGACGATTTCACACGACGGCAGCTTTTCCTTCAGCGCCTTGACGGCCTCGGGAGTCACCGCGGTCTCCCAGAGATAGAGGTTCTTCAAATTCGGCATCGAGGACAGTTTGCTCACCCCGGCGTCGGTGACCTTCGTGCCGTAGAGGTTGATGGACTCGAGGCTCGGCAGCTTCAACAGCGTGTCGATGGCTGCATCGGTAATGCCTGTTTCTGCCAGACGGATCAGCCGGAGATTTTTGGCCGATGCGAGCTGGGCGACCGCCTGGTCGGTGACCTTCGTGGCGGATAGATCCACGGTGACAAGTTGCGGTGTGATGGAAGCGAGCTTCTTGAACCCCGCGTCATCGAGATTTCCACGCAGCGAGACCGCGGTGAAAGTCACCAGGGCGGATTGTTGTGACTCGAAGCTCAGGGCTCCCGGAAATTCCTTGGAGAATCCGGCGACCGCCGCGACGAGCTCTTGATCCGGACCTTTTGGAGCGGCATGCGGGTCGGCGCTAGCCTCGGTTTGACCCGCTGCGGGGGCGGTCGGCACGAGCTTGGCAATGGCCTCCTTGATGGCCGCGGGAACCTCGAAGTCTGCGAGGGATTTCTTGGGATCCGCGCCGTTGTCGATCCACCACTTGACGATGGCCACCTCGGGATCCTCGATGTCGGGCTTGCCTTCCGGCGGCATGTGGTCCTCGTCCTCCGGGCGGAGTTCGATGCGGACGATGATGTTGCTTTCCGCCGCGTTTCCGGGCTCAAGTCCGGGGCCTTCCTTGCCGCCCTTGACGAGCAGTTCGTAGGTATCCATGCGGAATTTCCCCTTGGCTTTGTCTTCCTTGTGGCACTGGACACAGCGTTGCTCGAGGATGGGCGCGACGATGTCGGCGTAGACGAGCTGCTGGTCCGTGCTCTTGGCGGGGACGGCATCGGATTTTTCCGTCTTCTGCTTTTTCTTCTCCAGCCCCAGAAGCGTGCGGATTGGATCAGGAGCATACTGGGTGAGGTAGTTTTCCCCGTGGGTCATCGAAGCGCCGTCGTGACTGGCAAATCCCATGATGCCAACGCTTGCGAACAGCAACAGCCGGTAAAACGCCGGATTTCCCGCCGTCGCAACGGTCCAGGCCTTGAGGATGAAGGTGATGATCGCCAGCACCGCAAAAATCAATCCGCCCCAGAGGTGGCGCTCGGCGAGGGCGTTTCCGGCATATTCGCCACCATGGAACAACAGGAATCCGGCAATGACGGCAAGCACCGCGCTTGCAGCACCGAAAAACAGCGGGAACATCGAGGTGCTCGCGACGTGCTCGTGATGCCGTTTCCCGAAAATCGCCCCGAGTTCCTGGAGCACGATCAGAATGAAAACGCCGATGGGCAGATGCAGCAGGACCGGGTGAAAATGCCCGAGAAAACGCACGATGTCCGGCAATTCACCGCCATCGGGGGAGCCCGCGAGGAACGGCATCGCGATCAAGCCGCCAGCGGCGAGAAGTCCGAAGAAGGTCAGCGCCCAAGGTTTACGGCGGCGGGTGGTGGGAAGATCGATTTCAGCCATGGATTGGTGCGATTACGGTCGCTCCAGTCGGGATCTTCCAGCGGAAAATGGGGTTTCAGATATCAACGGTCTTTCCCGCGGCGGAATCCGGATTAACGGGTTTCACGGCTTTGCCCTTGCCGAGAAACGGAAGCCACTTGCGGACATCGTAGCCGAGGTAGGCCATCGATTTCACGAAGATCAGCAAGGCGGTCGCCTCGTCAATGATGGGGATGGGGTCGGGGAGCGGGCCGACGATGAGCAGGTAAAGACCTGAGAGAATGGCGAGGATCCATGCGATGCGACGTTTCATGGGGCGAAAATAGCACGAACCGAGGCGCGGCACAACCTGTCGGAATCGGCAAGTGGTCAACCCGTGACGAAGCTCAAGGGAACTCCCGCCAGACCTCCGCGAGAAGCTGGATTTGCGGGGCAGCTTGGAAATATGATCCACCCGGCGTGTCATGATTTTCACCTCAACTCCGTTGACAGGGAGGGTGTGGGCCGCAGGATGGATCGGAGCATGATTGTTCGGATTGATGCCAGAACGTTTTTCGCCCTCGATAAATGAAGACTCCCTCATACCCGATAGTCGCGCTGTCCGGCCTCGCCCTGATTTGGGAGCCGACTTACGGCAATGGCATTTCCCCGGAGCGGGTCATCGCGCAGGAAGCGTATTTGAAGGCCGCCAACCCGGGAGCGGGTGACAATTTCGGAAGGTCGGTGGCGGTCTCGGGAGATACGGTGGTGGTGGGCGCCCCGTGAAAAAGCCCTGCTTCGGGCTCGGCATTTGTTTTTGTATTCGATGGCAGCTCGTGGAAGCAGCAGGCATTGCTGAAGGCGAGCAACACGACCAAGTCGGATTACTTCGGGAACTCGGTGGCCATTTCGGCCGATCGTATGGTCGTCGGTGCTTATTTTGAAGACAGCATCTCACCCATCAACGGCTATGAGGGTGACCGAAGCGAAAACCTGGAGGCTAACGTGGGGGCCGCCTATGTCTTCGGCGAGTCTCTCCCATTGCCCCCGCAGGAAGCGTTCGCGAAGGCAGCGGCGGCTGCCGGCTGGACAGGCCCCGATTCGGCAGCAACCGCGACGCCGCTTGGTGATGGCATACCCAATCTTCTCAAATATGCTTCCAACCTGAATCTCGGATATAGGGATGGGCGAACGTTGAATTATTTCTGGGAGCATGCCGGACTCCCCAGAGTCCGGCCCGTTACTAACGGAAGCGCAACGGCCTTCCAGGTCGAGTATCTGCGCCGGCGCCGGAGCGGCTTGATCTACACTCCCAAGCTCTCCAACTCCTTGTTGCCGGGTTCGTTCGTGCCACTCACCGGAACACCCGCCGTCACACCGATCAATGATGAATGGGAACGTGTCGTCATCCAAGAGGCATCAGACTCTCTAACTTCGCCCACAAAATTTGCCATCGTCGAAGTGAGCTTGCCCTAGCAGCCCGATTGAAATCGGGGATGCGCTAACCGGAAGACGATCCCCGCTGGATCCGCCGGATCGCCGCTTCTTCGATGGGACTCTCCGGACCGATCGCGATACGCATGAGCTGCAGGACACGCGTCGTTAGCGGGCGAAGAACACCGGGTGGCAGGGAGTTGATCCCGATCATTTGCTGCCAATCGCTCGCGAGCGAGGCCAGGGCGGATTGGAAAAGAAGTCCGTACATGGGCTTGGAGGTGGCCGGTAGAGGCGGGTTCCTGATCCACTCGATGGTTTCCCGGGTCTCGTCCGTTACATTCAGTTCCGGGCGATACTGGGCGATGGTGGCTATCAGGGACGCTTCATCCATGGGCACATCGGTCAAGCCCAGAGGCTCTACGGATTTTGACCAGAGTCGGATGTAGGAATCCGCTCCGCCGGGCAGCGGTCGGGTCGAATAGGTCTGATGGCTGCGGAGGAAGGAATCCATGAAAGCGATGTGAACCCAGCGCAGCAGGTCAGGATCCGCCGCGCGGTAGCCCGTGGATTCGCCTCGGGCATTTTGATATTCTCCTTTGACGCGATCGTGCATGCGGTTGACCCGGTTGGCCTCGTTGGCAATGGCCTCGTGCGAACCGTAAGTGGTGATGGTCAGCCAGCGGATCGTGCCCGACAGCCGTCCTAGCGGATCGTCCTTGTAGCGGGAATGGCTGCGGACGCCGGCAAGACTCCCGGGATGAAGGGCCTGCATCAGCAGGGCACGGATTCCTCCGACGAGCGTGGCCAGATCCGCATGAGCCACCCAGGGGGCGTCCGTCGGGAGATAAAGTCCGGGGCCTTCTCCCGCGGCCACCACGTCGAGCCAGGGAGGAATTCCATCGGGATCGCCGGTGAGGAGGATTCGAAACCGGCGGGAAAAATATTTCTGAAGGGCATTGTTCTTCCCGAAGGTTTTGTGGGGAGCTTCACTGGATGGATTCACGGGAGTCGATGAGCGGGGAATGTCGGCGATGCCGGTTTCCCGGTTCGTCCGCCCACTGGAATCGCGCTGCGCCTTTTTGCAAGGATGACCTCACGTCGAAGCTTCGGGTAGCCCGGCAGGAAATCTTAGGGAAAACTCGTGCTGGGTATTTCTTTGGAATCATTTAAAGTCAGCGAAACAAATGAACTTCAGCCTCGATCCCTACAACATCCTCGCGGGATTCGTCTTCGGGACGATCGGCTGGGGAGCCTTCACTTACGGCCGACGGCTGGACCTGTGGCAGCCGAAATCCATCGGGCTGGGGCTGATGATTTACCCGTATTTTTTCAGCAACGCCTGGCTGCTGTGGGGGATCGGCGTGGGATTGCTGGTCACGCTGGGGTTTTACCACCATGAGTGAGATGGCACCGGATTTCCCTTGGCAGAGGGACGGTTTTTCCCGCTAGTTTCCCCCGCCCATGCCAACTGAAGCGATCCTTTCCACCGTCCGCCAATTCCTCGGAGTGGACCCGACCGTGCGCATCACCCTCGAGCCGATCAAACGCGGTGCATCTGGCCGCACGATCGTCCGGGTGAAAACTCCCGGCCACGAGCCGTTCATCGGCATTCACTGGACCGAGGAGCGGGAGGACAATTCCCAGTTCATCCCGGTCGCGCAGTTCCTGAAACAGGCAAAACTGCGCGTGCCGGAAATCATCCATGACCGCGCCAGATACCGCGTCGCGCTGGTCGAGGACCTGGGCGACGTGGATTTGCTCTCGCTCAAGGACCGGCCGTTTGCCGAGCGCCTGCCGCTTTACCGCTCGGCGTTCGAGCAGGTGGACCAGTTGTTCTACGCGAAGCCGTCGAAGGAGTTCCACCTGATGCCGCCCTTCGACGCGACGCTCTACCGCTGGGAGCAGGAATATTTCTTCGAATACATGGTCGAGGATTTCCTGGACCTCTACGGGGAGGCCGCCGCGCTGCGGAAAAATGAAGCGTTCATCGAACTCTCACAACGCCTCGGCACCGTCGCCCGGCACCTCGTGCACCGGGATTTCCAATCGCAGAACCTCATGGTCCGCGACGACAAGGTCTGGCTCATCGACTTCCAGGGCCTCCGCCGCGGACGCCAGGAATACGACCTCGCATCGCTGATCTTCGATCCCTACCTCGACCACTCCGCCGACGAGCGCGAGCAACTTCTCGTACTTTGGGAGGAAATCGCCGACGAGCGCCCGCTGGAAACCCTCTTCCACGAGTGCGCCGCGCAACGCCTGATGCAGGCGCTCGGGGCCTTCGGAAATATCGTGAAAAACCGTGGCGACGAGTGGTACCGTCCACACATCGCGACGGCCGGCCGCCTGCTCGGCGAGGTGACCGCCGGGACTTCCCTGGAAGCGCCTCTCGCCACGGTGCTGGCGGCGATTCGAAAATCCAAAGCGTGAGCGCCAATTACCAAATCCGGCTGTGGGTCCTGCTCGTTTCGGCGGTGGTGGCGCTCGTCGCTTGGAAATGGATCCCGGGAACCCGCCTCGACCGCGCGGCTTTCACCACGGTCGCCCGTGGTTCCTCGAACGGTCCGCTCTTCATATCAGGCTCTGGAACCCATGCGGATCCGCTGAAACTCCAGACCTTCTCCTCCGACACCAAAGCCGACCGCCGCCAAGCGCCGATCATCGTTTCACTCGGCGACGACCTCCAGGGATTTTTCCAAACCAGCCCGCCCGCGCCGATCGACCTGGCGGTGATTCTTACGAACTTCCAGCGCCTCGGAGCCAAAAAGGCCGCCACCGCTGCAGTCTTCGCCTGGGAAAAACCGGACCCCATCGGGCTCGCCGCCTTCGAGAAATCGCTGGCGGGTTTTGATTCGCTGGTCATGGCCGTGCCGCTCTCCCGCGGAGTGGTGGCCGCACAAATGCCCCCTACCCTGCGGCGCGCATCGATCCCCACGGAAAAAATCCGGGGTGACGCCTCACTCCTGCCCGCCGTGAACCGCCTCCCGATCCCCGGAGTCATCCTCGGCGGAGAAACGACGATCGCCGGATTCTCTGTATTGGAATCGGAACCACCCTCCCGGCTTCTGCCACTCATGGCACGGTGGGAGGATCGCGTGGTGTTTTCGTTCCCGCTGCTCACCATTCTCCAACGGCTCGACCTTCCCCTCGACGGCGTGGAAGTCCGCTTGGGGGAATTCCTGAAACTCGGTCCATCCGGCCCCATCGTGCCCATCGACGAATCCGGTCGCCTGGCGATGCCGTTCAAATCGATTTCCGGCTACGCCGAAATTTCCGCCGAGGCCCTGATCGACGGAGGTGACGAGCTGTTTCCAAAACAAGCGCCCGATCCGGTGATTCTGCGCGACGACCAAAGCGCCGCCGAACCCGCGACCCAGGCGTTCTCCCGCAGCCTATCAGGAGCCATCGCGCTCATCGCATCAAGCGGAGGACTCACCGACGCCGCCGGGTTTCCGAGACTATCGGAAGGATGGGAAATCCTGATTCTATCAATCGTTGTTCTGGCAATGACCGTGCTCGCCGGGGCGTCCCGCTTCGTGCGGCATCTCGGCACCGCGGTGTTGGCATCCATCCTCCTCGCGGCGCAGTGGGTTGCATTCGGAATCGCCACAACCTGGTTGCCGGGCTTGCCCGCGTTGGCCGCCATCCTCGCAGCAGCCGCAGTCGCCTGGCTGATCCAGGCAAAAATTTCCGCTCCTGTCCTCATTCCTGACATCGATCCCCTCCCCCGGACCGCATCCCTTCCTGAGCCCACTCCCGTCGTGCCGGTGCGTCCCGCTCTGGAAATCCAGCCTTCACCGACACCCCATCCCGAGCCTACTCCCGAACCCGCTCCCGAACCCGCTCCCGAACCCGCTCCCGAACCCGCTCCCGAACCCGCTCCAGAGCCGGTGATCAAAGTGCCAAAACCCAAAAAGGTCCCTGCGAAAAAAGTTCCCGCCAAGAAGGTGGCGGCAAAAAAAGCACCGGCCAAGAAAGCCGCCAAGACCAAAACTCCGCGCAGCAAAAATACCGACGAAAAAACCGATATCTAGCAGGAGCAACTCTGGGAAATCCCGATCACCGCGAGGAAACGTTCCCGCACTCCTGGTGCCGCGCAAAATTGATTCTGGCGGATCCTCTGTAGGTCTGAATCCCGGGGAGCACACGCGCCCTCGCGTGTCGTTTTCGACGCCCTCGTCGAAAACCCAGCGGAATGGGCTGAGACGCAAAGCTTCATGGAGTGGCGGAATCCGTCCGCCGATGAGTATGAAAAGGCGATGGGAATCGCAACGCACATGGCATCAACCAACATCCCCATGGGGCGAGCATGCATTCACTAACACGGTGCGATTCCCAAGCTCCGCAACTCCCTCTTTTCCGTGTATTCGGTGTATTTTGACTCAGGACTGGAAGGGGGTTCGTCCATGTCCGCTTCGCTTCCATTGTGGTTAGCCATCTTCCCTTTCCGGATAAACCCCTTCTTTTTCCATGACAACCGCATCACTAACTGGTCACATCCCTCACGACTGGAAGAATCCTCGGTTTCCTGGCCACCCGCCCGGAGCGACCGCAGGCGGCAGCGTCCCAACAAGCCGGTCTTAAAACTGGAGCGCGGATTTCAATCCGCCCGCGAAGCGAA
>JBGSTM010000142.1:0-6760 GCA_041736495.1 Akkermansiaceae bacterium | reverse complement strand
GCAGGGCACCCGCCCGCAGCAGCGCCGCGCGGGGCATGAGGGCGGCGACTTCGAGGTGTTTGGTGGCGATGATTTCGGCGAGCTTGTCGGACATGCGTGCGGGAAAAGAAACCCGGAGGCGGAAAAATGAACATGGAAAATTTGCAAAATTTGGCTTGTCCACCCTCCGCACCCATGTAGAAAGCCGTCGACGCGTTTTCCGACGCGGGCGTAGCTCAGTGGTAGAGCGCCACCTTGCCAAGGTGGATGTCGTGAGTTCGAATCTCATCGCCCGCTCCATTTTCTCCGGAGCGCTTTCCCCCACCGCCATCCTACATGTTTGTCTGGTCGAAACTCTCCGCCGCGAAGTGGATGGACGCTTGGGAGGAACGGTTCGCCGGAAATCCGAACCTGGTCATCGAACTGATCAAGGGCGGTCAATCCATCCGCGTCCGTTTGTTCTGCGAGACTCAGAAGCAGGCGGACGCCATCGTCTCACAATTCGGCGGCAGCGTCCGGAAAATGAGCGACGAGATGTGGAACAAACCCGTCGCCGCTCCCCGCCCCGTCAAAGTGCGGGACGTCTTCGTCCTCACCGCAGAAAAACGCCCGAAAGAACTCGCCGCGCTGAAAAAGGCCAATCCGAACCGCGAGATCATCGTCATCCCTCCAGAAATGGCTTTCGGCACCGGCGATCATGCCACAACCTCGACCTGCCTGCGTTTGCTGGTGGATGTCGCCCGTTCGAGGAAAGGCACTGACTGGACCGTCGCCGATCTGGGCACCGGCACCGGAGTTCTGGCCATCGCCGCGAAGAAACTTGGATCCGGTGAGACCTTCGCCTGCGACTTCGATCCCTTTGCCGTCGCCGTCGGCATCCGCAACATCGAGCGCAACGGTACGCCGGACATCCTCATGAGGGAGCAGGACGTGTTGAAATGGAAACCGCGCAAAAAAGGCTACGACGTCGTGATGGCCAACCTGTTTTCCACCATCCTCATCGAAGCCTGGCCGGTCATCGCCAAATCCCTCGCCCCAGGCGGTGACCTGATCGTCTCCGGCATCCTCGCCACCCAGGCGTGGGAAGTCTTCAAAGCCGCCGCCGCGAACGGACTCGGCTTCACGAAGGTCGTCAAAAAAGGCAAATGGGTCACCGCGCATGGCGGCCATCTCACCGACCTGATTGCGGCAGGCGCTTGAGGTTCCAATCGCCCTCAATCCACCTCGACGCGGTATCGCGGAAGGGACTTGTCCACCTCCAGGCTCCACGAATCGATCCCGCCGCGCAGGCCGTAGGTTCCGTGCAACCCGTGACCGCGGAACCACGCGACCTGGTCCAGCACGTTTTTCCCGCTGTGATCGTATAACAGGATCGGCGTCGCCGGGTCCCCGGCGAAGAGTTGCTGCTGGAGTTCCTGGGTGAAAAATTCCGAACCCGGAATCACCACCGCCTCGTGTTCTTCCCGCGTCCGCAGATCGATCAGGCGGAAATCGGAAATCCTTCCGCTGGCTGCTGCGGGCTCCATCCACATCGCGGAATCATGGACATGGCTGGCTAGAAGATGTTCGAGCATCTCGTCCACCGGAATTTCCGAGCGGGCGCACAACTCCGCCAAGGTTTCCTCGTTGGAAAAGGCGCAACTCTGGCAGCCACCCAGATGATAGCGCGCGAAAATCGCCCGCCGCGCGCCCGGCAAGGTTTCCAGGATCAGGCTCATCGGAGAGTCGGCGGTAAGTTCAGCAACTTGCATCGCCGCCAGGTTAGCCGTCGCATCAGGGAAAACAACCATGCTGATTCACCGCCGCGCTTCTTCCTTGGCGAGGAAGGCGGCCTCCTCTTCATGCGAATGAATCTGCAGAAGCGCCTGCACCCCGTACTTCGCGGCGGTTGCTTTCAAAATACTGCGTATCGCGGCAGCCGTGAATCCTTCCCTGCCTATCAACATCGCCACATCCTTCTTCACGAGCACGAGCTTGAAGCGCAGCGCGTTCGGCCCCAGAGGCAGGACCTTGATCTGTGCGTGCCCCGGCTCGTCGATCAGGTTGACGGCCACATATTGCAGGAAATTCTTCAACTTCGTCGTGATCGCCTGCATTTCATCAGGTGGGATCAGGTTCACATCCCGCTTGGCCGGTTCCCTCGCCGCAGAGGTCGGCTCGGCGGGCAAAGCGCTGCGGAAATCCCAGTCCATCACCTTGTAATTGGCGGTGCGTTTGAAAAAATCGACAACGTCCACTTCCTGATTGGCTGCTTTTTTCACCGCGGGCAGCACCGCCCGGAAGTCCCACTCCATCACCTGGATGCGACCCAGGCGCTTGAGGGAACGGCTGATCTCGAGGTCCTTGATCTCGGTATTCAGAAGCTCCATGAAATCCCAGTCGGTGACTTGGATGTCTCCAAGCTCCTTGAGAGTCCGGGCAATTTCTGAAACACGTTTCGTCATGGGAGCAGGCGGAGAATAGCCCGTGAAACCCACACCGCTCAAATGAAAAAATCGTGGTCGGGGCGACCTTTGGAATCCCGAGGAGATGATTGAAGTCGTGGGAATGTTTTTTCCGCTGTTTTCAGCGCCGATCAGTAGCTAGGTTCACGCCATGCCGAGGGAACGCGATCCGGACGAACCGAAAATCTACTTTTTGCCGAACTTGATGACGGCTTGCAACCTGGCCTGCGGATTTTTCGCCGTCCTGATGATTTTCCGCGGCCTCGTCGAGGTGGGGAACGCCAAGCTGCCGCCGAAGGAATATTACGAGCAACTGAAGCCCTATTATGAATATGCGATCCTGCTGATTTTCGGCTCGTGCCTTTTCGATCTGCTCGACGGCCGACTCGCCCGTCTCGGCGGACAGGAATCGCCGTTTGGCCAACAGTTCGATTCGCTGGCCGACATCATTTCCTTCGGCATGGCCCCGGCGATGCTGCTCTCGAAGGCGGTGCTCTTCCCGCTGGGCAATGTCGGCTGGGCGATCGCCCTGGTCTATCTGATCTGCGGTGCCATGCGGTTGGCAAGGTTCAATTGCCTCGCGGCACTCCCCAAGAAACCGGGCGCTTCCACCGATTTCCGCGGGTTGCCGATCCCGATGGCGGCGGGATTCATCGCCTCGCTGACCTTCCTGCTCATCGATCTTTACAAAAACGACCACGAGCTCGGCATGTGGAAATACATCCTCGCCGGCGCCATGTTGGGACTTTCCCTGCTGATGATCAGTGACGTGCGCTATCCGAGTTTCAAAAAGGTCGGCTGGAACACCCGCGGCACCTTGGGAGCCATCGTGATCGCGATACTGGTGGTGTTTTCCATCGTGCAATTCCGCTACGTCATGCCGGTGGTGCTGTTCAGTTTGTTTTTGTTGTATGGTTTCATCCGGCCGTGGGTTTCCCAGAAACTCAGGAAGGAAATCGAAGTGGAAACCGATCCGGAGGATGAGATGAACGGGTTCGACGCGCCGGAAGAAGAAACGCACAAGGAAGTCTGAGCATGGGCGAGCCCGAACAACGTCCCCGCTGGGTCTCCTTCCTGTTGGTGCTGCTTCCCCTCTGGCTTGTGGCATCGGGTGGCGGAGCGTTGTGGTATTATTTCCATCTGGAGAGGAAACAGGCGCTCGTGGAACAGGAACGTTTCGCCCAAAACGTCTCGACCCCACTCCTCGCGGATGACTTGAGGAAAATCGTCGAAGTGATCGGCGAACGGAATGCCACCTCCGAATCCGCCGCCGCGAATCTATCCCGCACCGCGGCGATGATCGAAGGCCTGCTAGGCCCGACCAATACCGGTTATGCGGTCCGCCAGACCAAGGGGCCCGCGAGTTGGCCGCTGCTGCAGGTCACTCTCACCGGACTGGATCCGGCAAAACCTGCGGTCTGGGTGGTCACTTCCTATGACAGCCGCGTCGGATCGCGCGGTGCCGAGGCGAATGCCACCGGCCTTGCCGCCACGCTGGCAGCCGCACAGGCGCTGGCCCGGGACAAGCCCATCGCTTCCATCCACTTCATTTTCCTGCCTCACGTCAATGATCCGGAATCCCCCGTCGTCGCCACGGCCGCAAAATTTCTGGAACTGGCGAAACCCGCCGGTCCGCCGAAAGCCATGCTCTGCGTGGAATCCATGGGCGCGGGCGAAGCACTGTGGCTGAGTTCCCGGGACACCACCGCCGCTCCACTCGGTCTCGTCGCCGGCCTCGGCGCGGTTTACGGCGCGGAAGTCGTTTGTCTTGGGGAGGATACGGATCTGGCCAGCATGCTTTTTGAGATGAATTTACCCGCTGTTCGCGTCGGGACACGGCCGTTGGTCCTCGCTGACGAGGCGGATGATAAACTTCCGTTCGCACCCACGGTGACGGCTTCCACCGGCCGTTTGATCGAATTGATCCGCCGTTGTGCCTCCAAGTGAGAAAAGCCCGACAAAGATTCCCGGTTGCAGAATTCAGGAAGCGGTCCAAAATCCCAACCTCACTTGAAACCGCCAGTGTTTTGACAGCGGTCACTCCCCATTTCTTCCATGCGCCCCACCGACCTCGACCCCGCATTCATTTCCCACGCCCCCGGCTACTGGTCGGACGAAGCCACGGAAAACTGGGATGACCACCGCTGGCAGTTGCGCAACCGGGTGGATTCACTCTCGGACCTCGACCTGCGCCTGAATTTGACTGACGAGGAACGCGCGGGTGTCCTGCTCGCCGGGACGAAGTTGGCGATGGCGATCACCCCGCACTTTTTCAACCTGATCGACCGCGACGACCCGGATTGCCCCATCCGCCGCCAAGTGATTCCTCGCATCGAGGAGGGCTGGAACGCTCCCGAGGAAATGGCCGATCCGTGTGGTGAGGATTCCCACATGCCGGTGCCGGGGCTCGTCCACCGTTATCCGGACCGGGTCCTTTTCCTCGTTACCGACCGCTGTGCTTCCTATTGCCGCTACTGCACCCGTTCGCGAGTCGTTTCAGGTGTGGGCGAGCAACACCTTGAAACGCAGTGGGAAATGGCGTTCAAATACCTCGTAATGCACTCCGAAGTCCGCGACGTGCTGCTTTCCGGCGGCGATCCCCTGCTCTTCTCGGATGATCGCCTGGATAAAATCCTCACCCGCCTGCGTTCGATCCCGCACATCCAGTTCATCCGCATCGGCTCGCGAATTCCGATTTTCCTGCCTCAGCGGATCACCCCGGAACTCTGCGCGATGTTGAAAAAGCACCACCCGCTTTTCATCTCCATCCACACGAACCACCCGCGCGAACTCACCTCTGAAGTCCGCGACGCGCTCGCCCGCCTTGCCGACGCCGGCATCCCGCTCGGCAACCAAAGCGTCATGCTCCGCGGCGTGAACGACAGCGTGGAAGTCCAGAAGGCACTTGTCCAGAAGCTCCTGATGTGCCGCGTGAAGCCGTATTATCTCTATCAGTGCGACCTCATCAACGGCTCGTCGCACCTCAGAACACCTGTCGCGGAAGGCGTCGCGATCATCGAAGGGCTCCGCGGCCACACCACCGGTTACGCGATTCCCCAGTTCGTCATCGACGGTCCCGGCGGCGGCGGAAAAATCCCGATCAACCCGAATTACGTGGTGGATACCGCGTCCGGGAAGATCACGCTGCGGAATTTCGAGGGCGAGATGTTCGAGTATCCCGATCCCACGCCGATCCCGGCCGTGGAGTTGGAGAATTTACATCAGGAAGCGCTCAGCCGCTCGATTTAGGCTGAGGCCCATTCCGCTTGCTCTCGGGGTGCGGTGTCCTAGCATCCGGCGCTTTCCAAAGCTCCGTTGCCCATGAACCGCATTTTCGTCGAAAAAAAGGCCGCCCACACCGCCGAGGCCCGCCACCTCCTGCACGACCTCCACGAGTCGCTTGTCCTGCCAGGATTGAAAGGCGTCCGCATCGTGCAACGCTATGACATCGATGGACTTAATGACGAAGAGTTCCATTCCGCAGTCCGCCTGATTTTGTCCGAGCCGCAAGTGGACACGACCTCACCCACTCTCACCGTAGGAGAAAATGAGACGGCCTTCGCCGTTGAATTCCTTCCCGGCCAATTCGACCAGCGCGCCGATTCCGCGGCGCAGTGCGTCCAGATTCTCACCGGCAAGGAACGCCCGATCGTCGCTTCCGCGAAGGTCATCATTCTGGAAGGCAAACTCGCCGCCGCAGAAATCCAGAGTGTGAAATCCTACGTCATCAACGCCGTCGATTCCCACGAAGTCCCCGTGGCCGCGATCACCGGTCGCCGCGAAACCTCTTCGCCACCCGACGTCCCAATCCTCACGGGATTCGCAACCATGGACGCTGCCGCCCTGCGCAGCGAACTCGGCCTCGCGATGTCCGCCGAAGACGTGGTGTTCTGTCAGACCTATTTCCGCGATGAGGAAAAACGCGACCCGAGCCTCACCGAGATCCGGATGCTCGACACCTATTGGTCCGACCACTGCCGCCACACCACCTTCCTCACCAGGATCGACGAAGTCACCTTCGGCGAAGGCACCGAACCGGTGCAACGCGCATGGCAAACCTACCTCGCCACCCGCACCGCGCTGGGCCGCGACGAGAAGTCGGTCACGCTGATGGACATCGCCCTCATCGGCATGCGCGAGCTGAGGAAATCCGGTGAACTCGACAACCTCGAAGTCTCCGAAGAAGTCAACGCCGCCTCCATCGTCGTGCCGGTGGAGATTTCCAAACCATCAACTATCAACTCTCAACCATCAACTTCTGTCGAAGAGTGGCTCGTGATGTTCAAAAACGAAACCCACAACCACCCGACCGAGATCGAACCCTTCGGCGGTGCGGC
>JBGSTM010000134.1:0-12683 GCA_041736495.1 Akkermansiaceae bacterium | reverse complement strand
GACCAGCTGCCAGGACTGGGCGCGCAACTCGGGAGCCACTGCGGCGACCTTCACCTGAGCCACCACCTTGCCCGTGCCGTAGCGGAAGGCGTTCTGCAGAAGCGCCAGCGGGTTTCCTGCCTTGTCGCGTGGCAGCAGCTTGGCGTTGAAATCCTCGGGATTTACCCGCGAGAGGCCTTCCACAGTGATTGACTCCGGCTGTGCTTCCTCGCCGAATGCGAGGGCGAGAAATCCAATTTCACCCGCAGTCCCCGTCACACGGATCGGTTCAAGCAACAAGTCCATCGGTAGAGTTCCCGCGCCGCGCTGGGTTTCGATGGTTAGCGAAAACGCCTGATCCTGCGCGGGTTCGACCGGCACGCGGAGTTCGCGTTTTTCCGGATCAAAGCGCCATGGCCCGACCGGCCCGTCGATCACATCACTCACGGTGAAGCCTTCGGGCACCGTCATCACCAGCGATGAAACACGGCCCTGCGCCGGGCGGATCGAGATCCGGTGGCGGCCGTTGACCACACCGGGGCCGGGTAGATAGAGATTGGAGACTTCCGCGAAAAACTTCGTTTCCTCGCTGCCGACATCGCGTTGTTTCGGACGGGCTTGGATCTTCACCGGATCCGCCGGACCGAGCACCATCAAGGCACCACTTTCATTCGGCGTTAGATCTCCGAGCGCGCCCACGCTGGCGGCGCCAGGCGAGAAAAACTCCCAGCCCGCCTGATCCCAGCGCAGTGTCACCTGACGCATGGCGGCAGGTCCACCCGGAAGTTCCCAGCCTTTTCCCGGATCGGCCAGTGGCATTTCAAAAGTAGCCTTGCCAGTCAGCCTCCCCGCCGCATCCGCGATGATGAAATAGGCGGATTGTCCTTCGAACAGCGATTTCACCACCCGCAACCCAGTGCCTTCAAAGCCGCTCAAGGTCGCCGGAGGACGCAGTAACAGAAAACGATCTCCCGCCTCGGCGCGCAACGTCACATCGATGGTCCCGCGCAGGCGGCTATCGCGGATCTGCCAGTCATGGATCATCGATTCCGCAGGCTTCAACGGGGAAATTTCCGCAGCTCGCGCATCATTGAAACCAAAACTTGCGAGGAGGATGACCGCAGCGACGGCTTCCGCGACTTGACGCTTGTCGCGGATGGCCTGCCGCAGTCGGGGAATCCACCAGAACAGGGCGATCACCGCGACGATGCCGAAAAACAAGGGCGCCCCGCCACGGATGGATAGAAACGCCGCGCCCGTCAAAGCGAGTCCGCACATGATCCACCAACGATCCCCAACCAGCAATCCACGAACAGCGACGACCGCGCCAAGCGCGAAAACCAACCACGCCCCCCACCCGGTCCTCGCCAGCCACGGGGCGATGTTGCCAATCTCCACCATCACCTCGCTGCCTGCCGCCACGACTGGCGCGGCATATTCGAGCGCGGCGGCATTTCCCCGGCTGGAGTCCGCCGCGGATAGACCAAGCCCCACCGATGTTAGGACAAAAACGAGACCCAACACCAGCGAAAGAGCGCGCTGCACACCGGTTCCCGGCCCGAGCAGCAACGCACTCAGACCTAACACCAACAAAACACCGACTGCGACGGAATGCCTTGCCAGCCATTCCCAGCCGCTTTCGGCGAGGCCGGGACGGATCAGTTCCGCCGTGCCCCCGCGAGGGACAAGCTGGCGGCCTTCGTCACCGGTCACCGTCCACTCGCCAATGACGACGGGCGCAGCAAGTTTGGGAGCGCCGAGACGCAGATGGGTCGCGCTGTCGGAACGGGCACCGTAGCGCAGGGCGATTTCCACCGCTTGGTTCGGATCGATCTGCGAGGGCAGCGGCACCAGGGTTTCAACACCGTCGGCGCGGGCGTTCACGGCTTCGCCGTTGACCTTGGCCTCCCACAGGATGGCACCGGCGGGTAGAGTCGCCCGCAAGGCACTGCGGCCGCGGGATTTCACGAAGAAGCGGGCGTCGGTCACCCATTGGCCGTCGCGGGAGACCTGGCTGGAGAGCTTGAGGAAATCGACGATCTGCTCGACGGTTTCCCCCGGGTTGAACCACTCGATCTTCATGCCGATCTTGAAATCGCGGGCGGTGTATTGCCATGCGGCGAGGGTCGGAGCGCTGCTGAGCAGGCGAAATTCCGCAGGCAGCTCGCTGGCATCGATTGCTAACAAAGGCCCCTCGCTAACGGGCTTGGCGAATTTCACCTGAAGCGGGCTGACGACCTGGACATAACCGCGCTCGGCCTGCACGTCGAGTGGTCTCACTTCACCGGGTGCCAGGTCTCCACCACGGGCGTTCATCGGTTGCTCGAAGGTCAGCAACACGGTGCCGGTGCCGAGCACCGGACGTGATAGAGGAACAATCACCGTGTTCCCCTCGCGCCGCCAGTCGCGACCGACGTTCTGGCCGGTGACGTCGATGTTGCCGATGCCCTCGGGCACGGAAATTTTCCACTCGGTGGCGGGCGCACCGACGACGAAGTAGTTGATCAGCACGCTGCCATACGCCGATCCCGCCTTGAGCGAGTAGAGGTGGAACACGTCGGCCTGCACACTTTGGCCGAGGGCCTCGACAACGAGGCCGACCTGCCAGACGGCTTCCCGCAGTCGGAACGCCTGTTGCAGCCCGGCGGTTTTTTTCGGGAAGAATGTGATCGGAACTTCGGCGACTCCAAGGGTCGTTCCGGCGACTAACCGATAGCCCGCCGCCGCGACGGCGCCGACGTAGCCACGTCGTGATTTCACGCCGGGGAATCCCAGCGGCTGGAGATCCCATGCTCCGGCTTTGGCAGCTTCGTTTTTTTCCAACCGCACGCTGACGAGCTGGCGGTTCATCACCGCTTCCTTGAAAATGATTTTCAGACGGCGTTTTCCTTCCTTCACCTCGCTGGCCACCGCATAGTCGGCAACGGCCGCGCCGTTGACGGAGGCGACGGCATGGTCGGCGGGGATTTCCAATTCCCACTCGCGCAACGGAGCCTCGCGGATGTCCAACTCCAGATCGGCGAAGACCCGGCGGTCGGTTTCCGCGAGTTCATAAACGGTGACCTCTGTCACGGCGATTTCCGGCAGAACCTGGTCCGCCTGGATGGCGTAGCTGTAGTCCGAGGAGGGAAACCGATAGACAAACACCTGACGCAGATTCTCATCCACGCCTCCGGGAAACTGACCGGGCGCAAGCTGGATCAATCCCCGGGCATCGGCGACTTCGATCCGGACCGCGCCTTCGTTCGCCACCCGCAGCCAGCCGCTGTGGCGGAGCGAGCCCGTGGGAATCATCCGCAGCGCCTCCGCCCTGACAGGGAATCCGCCGAGCGCGGATTGCGCTTCGATCACGATCCGGCCGCTGCCTTCGATGGGGCGGCTCAGCCTCACGTCCAGCCGCCGTTTGCCCGCTTCTTCGACCACCGACCAGCCGAGCACCGGCTCGCCCGTGACGGCCAGCACCTCGCCGGGACCATCGAGCGAGAGTGATAGATTCGCGAGTTTGCCCTGAAGGACCCGCAGATCGAGGGTGGTCAGCTGCCGCAACAATCCGCTGCCGATCCGGACGTCGCTGGATTCCGTGCTGGAGAAGAACAACGCGCCGTCGGCCACGGCACCCGCCTCCCGCCAGGCCATGGCGGCGGATCCGTTAGCCGGGAGAAATCCCCGCCACGCGCCACCTTGGGGTTGGGGGACCACAGTGAGCTGGCGGTCGAACGAAACGCCTTTGCCAAGCCCTTCGATTTTCACGGGCACGACGACGCCGGAGGGCAGATGGAACTCCAACTTCCGCCAATCCCCGGAGCGGGTGACGGGGACGATGAAATCCACTTCGACGGGGAATTCGCCGGCGCGTTCGGCAATCAAATCGTAGCTCTGCATGCTGTCGTCCTTGCGGAGAATCACATGCCAGCCATCGCCGGAAACTCCACCTGCGAGAGCCGCGCCGCCCCCCAGAAGTTGCACGGCGGAGCCTTCTGCGACGGCTTTCGCGATGGCAGTTAGTTTCAGGGCGATGCTGTTGCCATCGGCGGCGAGGCGACCGGTGGTGGTGATGCCGGTCAGTTCGATCCCGCGTGCGCCGGTCCCTGCGAGCAGCGTGCCGAGTTCGAGTCTTGCGGGTCCGTAGCCGAGGAACTTGCGGTTGTTGGAATCATCCACCGGGACGAGGCCTTCGGCTTTTTCGACGAAGAGTTCGACGCCGGAGTCGGTGGTCAGTGAGATCGCCAGGGAGAATCCGGTGGCGGCTCCAGGTGCGGGCAGCAAGGGAATGATGGGCCGGGATTCGATCTTGAGGCGGGTTTTGACCTGGAGTTGCAGTTGCTTGATGTCGTCGGCGACCGGGCGCACGTCGAGAAAGCGGGATCCGTCTTCGGCAACGCGCACCGACCAGTCGCGCAGGCCCTCGCCAATGACGGAAACGACTTCGCCGGTGCCGTTCAGACCGAGCGTGAGGGTCTCGGATTTTCCCTGATGGATTTTGAAATCGAGCTTCTGCTCACTGGTGACTTCCTCCATGCCGACTTGGATTTTCACGTCGGCGGTCGCGGAGAAAAAGAGCGACGCTTCTTTGGGGGCCTTGGAGAACGGGACGAGGATGACTCGCTCGTCGGGCTCTTGGGAGAAGGCGAGCGAGACCATGAGGGCGGTGAACCATGCGTATGCGGTTTTCATGTGGGCTGGTTTTCTATCACGGCGAGCGGGCCGCTTGGGTAAAGGGTGTGTAAATTGGAGCGCGGGATTTATCCCGCCTGGTGCTTCGCCTTCGCGCGGAATATATTCCGCGCTCCGGCTATCTGAGCGCATCCACCACGCGCAGCATCTCGCTGACGCGCGGGCTGTTGCCGTAGAATTGTTTCACGAAGGCGCTGGAGCCGCTGAGCTGTTTGA
The DNA here is from genome assembly GCA_041736495.1 of Akkermansiaceae bacterium. GTDB lineage: Bacteria > Verrucomicrobiota > Verrucomicrobiia > Verrucomicrobiales > Akkermansiaceae > Luteolibacter. The sequence goes on along the minus strand of JBGSTM010000134.1, from coordinate 7,814 downwards.
AATCGATAGCATCGGCCAGCGGGCCGCCTTTGAGCTTCTCGGCGGCGAGCAGCGAGAGACCGGCCAACTGCATGGAGGGTGTGGCGCGGTCGAAGGCGGTGGCTTGGGATTCGTAGGGAATCGTCCAGGAGCGCTCGACCATCTCCTTGCTGGCGGCGTCGCGGAAACGCACGCTGACCTCGCCGATTTCACCGGTGCCATCCACAAGCGGCTCGACATGATAGATGGCGACTCCGGCTTCTTCCGCGGCGAGTTCCGCGGCGTCCACCGCGTCGTTGCGGAAGTCCTCGGTCTTGAGCCGGTCCTTCTCGAAGCCGATGAGTTTGTATTTCCCGACGCGTTGCGGGTTGAAGTTCACCTGCACCTTCACGTTCTCGGCGGCGGGGCGGAATGCTCCGGCGAGTTGGCGGGCGAAGCTGTCGTTTTTCTCGTCGCCGACGACGTAGTAACGGCCGTTGCCGTTGCGGGCGAGTTCGCTGAGCAGGCGGTCGTTCAGGCCATCCGCCCCGATGCCGGCGATGTCGAAGGCGAGGCCGTTCTGGCGGAACGCTTTCACCTGCTCGGCGAGTCGGGCCGGATTGGCATCGCCGAGATTGGCAGCACCATCGGTGAAGAGCACGATGCGGTTCTGGGCACCGGCGAGTTGATAGCGCTCAGCCAGTTGGCCGCCGAGTTTCAGGGCTTCCTCAAGGTTCGTTCCGCCTTCGCTGGCGGTTTGGTTGATGAGTTCGGCGAGTTTCAAGGTCTCGTCCGCGGCCTTGCCCTCGGCGAGCAGATGCGGGGTGCGGGAGAAGCCGATGACGGTGACGAGATCGTTTTTCGTTAGCAGGACACCGAGTTGGGCGAGGGCGTGTTCCATCGAAGCGCGGCGGTCCTCGCGGACCATCGATCCGGACTGATCGACGAGCAGCGTGAGTCGCAACGGCTGCACGGCACTGCGTCCGACCGAGCCGGTGCGGAGCGCGACTCGGACGAGATTTCTACCCGGGATGACCGGATGGGCGGATTGTTCGATCGTGGCGGCGACGGGCTCGTTAGACGCCGGTGCGGGATCGCCGTAGTCCACCGCATTGTAGAATTGTTCGGGCTTGATGCTGGCGGGATCGGGGCGCTCGCCTTTGGCAAGCGCGGCTTTGGCGAGCTGGAACGAGGCGTCGCTGATGTTGAGGGAGAAGGTGGAATAGGGAGTCTCGGCGGCGGGGATTTCGTTGGCTAGATCGGCGAAGAGCTTGGCCTCCTCGGCAAGCAACGACGGTTCGTATTCCGTGGGGAACTGAAACTGGCGGTCTATTTCAGGCTGAGACGCATCAACCGGGGCAGAGTCAGCCGTCGGAACAGATAGTTCCCAGGTGGAATCCACTTGGGACAGCAATTCGGCCCGGGTGTGATCATTGGATGCCCGATAGTAGTCGCTCTTTGCAGTTTCCACCCGTTCGATTCCGAGGCGTGCGGCGGAGTTGTAGGGGTCGATTTTCAGAGCTTCCTCATAGTCTTTTTTGGCTTCATCGTATTTCCCGAGGTTCAAGTTACCCTCCGCCGTGTAGAGTGTCCGGCGCATTTGATCGACAGGTTCGGTGTTCGCCGGACTCGTGGCCGGGCTTGTTCTGATTGCCTTTCCGGCCAATTCCACCGCTTCGTCAGGAGCATCCTTGTCTGCCAGGACCGGTGGTTTCGCGGAGGATTCGCTTTTGTTTTCTTCGGCTTTGCCGTTGGCCTGCAGCCGACTCGAATGATTGGGAATCGCATCAACGTTGTTGCGTTTAAAAGACCCGTCGGCGGAAAGATGGAAAACCTCTCCCGGTGGCGCCGGGACTGTCGATGAAGGAACGTCCCGATCTCTGGCACGGGCATCGGAACCCCACTTTGAGCCCGCACCATGTCCCTCTACTCCGCCCATCCCACTGGTGGCAATGGCTGGCAGCTGATCCATCACAGACGACTCGGACGGCGGGGGCAGTTGCGTTTGAGCAGGGGCAGCGGAGGCGGCAACAGGTGACGCAGGCTTGGTCGGGCTTTTCGCGAGCATGCTTTGCTCCTTGGTCTTCAACATTCCAAGCTCACGGTTCGAGGACATTGATTTGGATTCGAGACGATAGCTGCCGTCTGATGGAGCGGTCTTCGAATGTCCATTGGCAGCAAGACTTTGGTCCGCGACTTTGGCAGCGATGGTTTGCTCGATTTGTTTGAGCTTGAGCGCTTGAAGGAGCTGTTGGTCAGCCTCGAAATCGCGCTTGGCATCGACGTAGTCCTGCGCGTCGAGTCCGCGCTTGATGGCTTCTTCGCGCGAGTCGTCTTTCATGACCTCGACATTTTTCAGGCGTTCATTGGCCATCTCCAACTGTGTCTGCAAGGTCGCTCTCAAGTTGACGACGCCTTCGTCCATCTGGCGTTTTGTCGCTTGAACTTGGTCAGCGGCTGCTTGTACGGATGGATGACGGTCACCCAGGCCCTTGATTCTGGCGGATTCCAGTTGCCGCTTGGCTTCGTTGTATTGAGGAAGGAGATTTTTAACCGTGTTATCAGGCAGGTTGAGGCCGGACGCATAAGTCATCAATTGATCGCTGTCATATTTCAGCAGGCTGTTGACCTGACTCTCCAACTGCATTTTCTCTTGTTCCAGTTCATTGAAGGTTTGTAACGCGCTGCGAGCTCCTTGGTCTTCATCCACGCCGGTCTCACCGTAAAAGGAGTCCTGTCCCTTGTAGATGATTCCCTTGGTCCTGACGATGGTGGAAAGGACCTTGCGGCGTTCTTCGACTCTGTCTTCCTGATCTCGGATAGCCTTGTTGAGTTCTTGGAGCGCCTGCTCGGAAGGCACGTGAGGAGGGACTGCCGTGCCCGTGGCCACAGCACTTTTCATAGGACTTATACGATCTATAGGACCTATCAGTTTTGCGACGATGATCGTGAGGATCAGACAAGCTGCGATCGCCAGAAGTGCCCGGCGTCCGCTACGGCGAATGCCCTGCTCCTTGTGTGCCTCTGGACGAACGAAGTCAGGCTTCAGCCGGGTGACTTTCTCCTCACCGAAGATTTCATCAAGCACTTGGCGTTTTTCCGGCGAGAGCTTCCACGAATGGTCCATCTCGGCGGCTTCGGCTTCGGTGAGCAGGCCGTGGAGGGCACGCATACGGCGGCGGAAGACGAGCAGTTCAGGGCGTTCTTCGCAGAGGCGCTCTAGTTCGGCCGCCTCGAAGGCGGAAGTCTCGCCGAGGACCCAGGCGACGATGCGCGCCTCGACGGATTCGTCGCCGACGGTGTCGAACGGGGGTGGTGGTTCTTCGTTCATGGGAGATTGGGGATAGGAGATCGGAGATGAGAGATTGGGGATGAATATTTGAAATCTGCTATCCCCTATCTCCTATCTCTCATCAGCCCTCCGGGCTTTCCACGCCGAGGCGGCGGAGGGAGTCGGCGAGGTTTTTCAGGGCGTGGTGGAGTTTATAGCCGACGTTGCCGACGCTGAGACCTGTGCGTTGGCTGATCTGGTCGTATTTAAGGCCGTCGTGGTATTTGAGGGAAATGAGGGCGCGGTCGTCTTCGTGGAGTTCGGCGATGAGGAGCTGGAGGGTGCCGATGGCTTCGAGTCTTCCGAGAGCTTGTTCGGGATCGGGTGAGGCGCTTTCCCACTCGCGGCCGGCGTCCATGGGAGTTTCGCGCTTGTGGTCGCGGATGTGGCTGAGGGCGAGATTGCGGGTGCAGCGGAAGAGCCAGGCTCGCGGGTGGATGACCTCCTCCCAGTGGGCGTGGAGTTTTAAAAAGGCGTCCTGGACGATGTCCTCGGCGGTTTCCCGCTGGCCGACGAGGCCGTGGGCGTAGCGGAGCAGCACGGATTCCTCTGCGTCGAAGACCTGCCGGAGTGTGGGTTTTTCCTCCATGGGTGGGTGCGACGAACGGATGGGAATCACCGGGTTGCGCCGGATTTCAGCCGTGGGACAGGCGCTGGCGGTTCGGGTTTCCATGAATCGACGGATGCGGGGTCATGCTTTCTGATGAGGAAGACACGACTGGGAGGAAATCCTTAGAAAAAATTCCGACTGCCCGCGATGAGATTGTGGGGAGGACTCGAAAAACTACTGGATTCCCCCGCGGTTTCGCCTCTCTGTCTGCGGCAGCCATGTTTGTGATCTCCATTGCCGCCCTGAAACGTAACACCGCCATTTTACGCGAGGTCAAGGAGGCGGCGGGCTGCCATCTGGTGCTGGCGCTCAAGGGATTTTCCTGCTGGAAGGCATTTCCGTATCTGCGGGACGATCTGGACGGGTGTTGCGCGTCGGGGTTGTGGGAGGCGCAATTGGCGCGGGATTATTTTCAGAAGCATGTGATCACGTATTCTCCGGCCTACGACGAGGCGGACATCGCGGCTCTGTGTGGTTTCACGGATCACCTGGATTTCAACTCGCTGTCGCAGTGGTTCCGCTTTCGCGAGATGGTGATGGCGCATCCTCGTTTCAAATCCGGCGAACTTCTCTGCGGCCTGCGCGTGAATCCGGAATGCTCGACCGGCGACACGCCGATTTACGACCCCTGCGTGCCGGGATCGCGACTTGGCATCACGGCGGAGCAACTTGACGGGGCGGATCTCAGCGGGCTCTCGGGGCTGCATTTCCACACGCTTTGCGAACAGAACTCGGACGATTTGGAAAAGACGCTCGCTGCCGTGGATGAGAAATTCGGCGATCTGTTAAATTCGCCGCAGTTCACCTATCTGAACATGGGCGGCGGGCACTGGATCACCAAGCCGTTCTACGACCGCGAGCGTTTGGTCCGGCTTGTCCGGGAAACGCGCGAGCGATACGGCGTGGATGTGTGGCTGGAGCCGGGTGAAGCGGTGGCGATCCACACCGGAGTGCTGCGGGCCACGGTGATGGACGTGTTCGAATCCGCCGGGCACAGGCTGGCGATTCTATCCATTTCCGCCACGGCGCACATGCCGGACGTGATGGAGATGCCTTACCGCCCGGACGTGTTTCTGGTGGACTCCGCCCCGTCGGATGGCAAACCCGCGGTGACTTTCGAGGGTGAAAACTATCACCTCGCAGGAGAATCCGGCGAGTGGACCTATCGTCTCGGCGGCCCGACTTGTCTGGCGGGCGACGTGGTCGGTGACTTCTCATTTCCCCGCGAGCTGAAGGTCGGCGACACGCTGGTGTTCGACGACATGGCGCACTACACCATGGTGAAAACGACGATTTTCAACGGCGTCAAACATCCGGCGATCGCGCTCCAGCATGAGGACGGGGAAATCGAAGTGATACGCGAGTTCACTTATGAGGATTTCCGGGACAGGCTTTCCTAACGAAGGCAAGGAGAGGCGATCTCCGAATCGCCGCAGCCCATGGGTGGCCGATGGGAAGCGGTTAACCTCAAATCATCGACCGTCCATGGGCTCGGGCGGATCGGAGTCCGCCCCTCCATGGGACAAAGCCCGACTGAGATCATTGGCATGCCGGTAGCCGAGGTGATAGGCGACCGCCTTGACCTGCCAGCCTTCCTCGCGAATCAGCCGCCGCGCCTCCTCGGTCTTCGCCTGACGGAAATACGCGCCTGGCGAAAGTCCGGTCCGAGCACGGAAAAACCGGTGCAATGTGCTGGGCGACATCCGGAGGTAATCGCAAAGTGCCGGCACCGGCGCGTGGATCGCCAGATTTCCCGCCATCCAGGAGCGGGCGAGTTTCCAACGCATCTCGTCCTCGGCAGGCGCGGGGTGGTTTCCCCGTAGGATTTCGACTTCCAGCAACTCGCGCAACGCCGCCAGAGTGCGGGGCAATTGAGCGTCGGCGAGCGCCACCTCATTCCGGCAGCGGACGTGAAATTCTGTCAACGCCGCCACCGATCTTGCCCGCAAGTTCATGACCTGGAAGGCACCCGGCTCGGGCCGCAATTCAGGTAGCACCGGATCCCCCTGCCAGATCCAGACGAGAATCTCCACCGTCGCTGACTTGGACTGGCTAATTCCGAACGCGCAGCCGGGATCAAACAACAACGCAACCGGACCGCGCACGATTTGCGCGGAAGCGCCAGTTTTCACGATGATTTCCCCGCTCAGGATGACGTAATAATTGGTCCCCAGATCATGATGGATCGCCAGCGGTTCCTTGGCGAAATCGCGCTGCCCCCAGCCGAGGTAAAGCAGCGGCAAATCCTCTCCCCCACCCCAATTCGGCCGGCCCGGCGGCGGGATGATCGTGCCTTTCGGGATCGGACTTGTCATGGTAGCAGTTTAAGTCACGGCTTCAGGATGAGCTAGTTTTTTTCGATGTTCAGCGGTGGATCCCACGCCTAGCTTGCGGGTCGCTGCACACCCGATGAAAACCGCCATCACACTTTCGCAAGTCCCGGAAGCCCTCGCCGGGCCGTTCGTACTGCGCAGCCCGCTGCCAGAGGCATTTGCGACCGCCGCCGCCATCGGGTTCGACGCGGTGGAGCTGTTTCTTCCCGGGCCGGACTTCGTTTCGGTGGAGGAAGTGAAATCCCTGGCTGCAGCCCACGGACTCGCGATCGCCGCTGTCGGCACGGGTGCCGGAATGTTGCGCCACGGACTATCGATCACCGACGAGGACGAAGATCAGCGCGATGCCGCCCTGAACTTCGTGCTAGCGATGATCGACTTCGGCGGGCAACTCGGAGCCCCGGCGATCCTCGGTTCAATGCAGGGTCGAGGCACACACGATCTGCTGGCATCCGGCCTCCGGCTTTGTGGCGAACGGGCGACAACCCACGGCGTGCCATTCATTTACGAGCCGCTCAACCGCTACGAAACTAACCTCTTCAACCGCCTCGGCGACGCGGCGAAATTCCTCGAACTCCACGACCTGAAGAACTTCGTCCTACTCGCGGATCTCTTCCACATGAACATCGAGGAGCGCGACCTCGCCGCCGCCATCCACGAGGCGGGCCGCCACATCGGTCACGTGCATTTCGCCGATTCCAACCGGCAGGCGATGGGCTTCGGCCACACCGACCCCATTCGGGTGATTGCCGCGCTGCGGGAAATCGAATATTCAGGCTACCTCTCCGCCGAGATCTTCCCGCTGCCCGATCCCGAGACCGCCGCCCGCCAGACGATTTCCTCCATCCGCTCACTGCTCTAAAATGAAAACACGTCCACTCGGCAAAACCGGTATCGACCTGCCCATCCTCTCCTTCGGCGCATCCTCGCTCGGCGCGGAATTCCGCTCGATCACGCTCGAGGAAGCGATGCTCTCGACAAAGACCGCAATCGACCTCGGAATGAATTTCATCGACACCTCACCGTTCTATGGCCGCGGCATGTCGGAGATCATGCTTGGGCTCGGGTTGAAAGGCATCCCCCGCGACAAATACCTGCTAGGCACCAAGCTAGGCCGCTATTCGGACGTCCATTTCGATTTTTCGGCCAAGCGCGTCGAAGAGTCCCTGCATGTCTCGCTTCAACGTCTCGGCACCGATCATCTTGATGTGCTGTTACTGCACGATGTCGAGTTCGTGCCGCTCCAACAGATCTGGGAGGAAACCCTTCCCGCCGTTCTAAAACTCAAGGAACAGGGGAAAGTCCGCGCTGTTGGATTCTCCTGCTATCCGCTCAAGACCTTCAACACCGTGCTCGACCACGTGGAGGACGTCATCGACTGCGTGCTTTCCTACAACCGATACACGCTGCAGAACACTACCTACGTGGATAGTCTTCTGCCGCGTCTTGCCGCCAAAAACATCGGATCAATGAACGCCGGACCGTTCTCCGCCAGACTGCTAACCAACGCGCCGCTGCCCGAGTGGCTCAAGGAGCCCGAGGAGGTCAAAGCCGCCGCCCGCGCAGCCGCCAAGCTCTGTGC
>JBGSTM010000132.1:0-9412 GCA_041736495.1 Akkermansiaceae bacterium | reverse complement strand
TCTCGAGCGCTGCCCGCCGGAACTTGCCGCCGACCTCGTCGACCGCGGCATCGTGCTGGCCGGCGGAGGGGCTTTGCTCAAGGGGCTGGACCGCCTCCTCCGCGAAGAAACCGGGCTGCCGGTCCACATCGCCGAGGATCCCCTCAGCGCCGTGGCCGAAGGCACTGGCAAGGCGCTTCAGGAGCTAGCCCTCCTCAAGCGGGTCACCAATTCCGACCGATAATCCACCGCCAGGCCCATTCCGGCCATGAAGCCGCTCAATCTCATCGCCCTGCTGCTCTTCCTCGGAGGAGCGGTCTGGGCATTTACCCGTAGCGAGCGCGCCGTCCGCGAAGTGCAGGATTTCTACTTTTCCACGATGTCACCGTTTTTAAAATCGGGGTCGAAACTGGAAACCCAGGCCCGCGATTTCCTGAGGGAAACGCGCCACTCAAAGGAACTCGAAGTCGAACTCGGAACCATCCGCAGCGAGCTTGGCCGCCTGCGCATCATCGAGTCCAGATACCGCGATCTGGAGCTGGAAAACGATAGGCTCCGGCACGCGCTGGATTACAAGAAAAACACCCAGTTCGATGTGGTGCCCGCACAGGTGATCCGCCGCCAGCCTACGACCTGGTGGCAAACGGTGGACATCGACGCCGGCCAGGAGCGCGGCATCGGCACCCAGCTCGCCGTGCTTTCGAACGAAGGCCTCGTCGGCAAAATCGACCGGATCTACGACGGCCAGAACCGCTCTTCCGTGCTGCTGCTCACCGACGAGAAATGCCAGGTCTCCGCCCGGGTCGAAGGCTCGCCGGAAGTCGGCATCCTCAGCGGCCAGCGCGGCCGCTTCGACGGCAGCCCGCTGCTGCGCCTCAGATTTCTATCCACCGACGCCACGCTCCGACCGGGGCAGCGCGTCTTCACCACCGGCCGGGGAGGAATCTTCCAGCCTAACATTTTACTTGGAACCATCGAGTCCGTCGAAAAAGGCGCGCTGGATTCCGAAGCTCTCGTCCGGCCATCGGTGAACTTCGCGGATCTCAGCACGGTTTTTGTCGTGCTCTCCGCAGATCCCTGACCCGCACGTGATCCGATACTCGTTCATCATGATTCTGTTACTGCTCGCCTCGTTCGTGGTGCAGCAGTTCCTGCCCGCGTTCACCGGCATCCACCAGTCCCGAATTTTGTTAGTCCAACTGGTGTTCCTCTGCGAGGCGGTCACCGTGGGACAACCGACCATGCTGCTGCTCGCCTTCATCGGCGGATTCTTCTGGGACGCTCACTGCGCCATCGGCCCGCACGGCGGGGACCCGGAGGTCTACACCCAGCAGGTCGAGTCGCTGCGGTTCGGTTATTCGGTCCTGCTGTTCGGAGCCATGGGCTTCCTGATGCAGGGCATCCAGCCGCTTTTCAAGCAGGGAAAATGGCAGTTCTCCGCGCTGCTCACCGGCATCGCCATCTTCCTCTATCTGGCAGCGGAATACGCCATCATCAACTTCGTCCGCGGCGAGTTCACACTCTCCCGTGCCACCCTCACGCAGATGCTTTCCACCTCGCTGATGACCATGCTCTTCTCGCCGATTGTCTTCTGGGTACTCTTCCGCATCGCCAAAGCCTGCGATCATTCGATCAATCCCGACGCCGTCAAAAAACGCCACAGTGGCCGCTGACTCCATGGAACCCAGCTACCGCCTCCGGATCTACCTGCTGACGGCCCTCGTGCTCGTCGGCTTCGGCGCGTTGTTGTCCCGGCTCCATGAATTCCAGATCGAGCGCCGCGACGAGTTCCTCCAGCTCGTCCCCGGCAACCGCACCGTCACCGTGCGCGAACCCGGCATCCGCGGGGAAATCACCGACCGCAACGGCGTCACCTTGGCCAGGAATTCCCGCAGTTACGAAGTTTCCTTCAATCTCGATGAAATCCGCCAGGCGTATCTCACCCAGCATGTCGATGACCCCACCATCGACCGCCTCACTACGGAGAAGGGATTCCCGCGTAAGAAATCGGAGAAGGACATCGTCGCGATCGTCAAGGACGGGCCTATCCACGTGCTCGGCGATCCGAAGCTCAAGCTCGCCAGGAACTTCAAGGCCGGTGACCTGCGGACCCATTTCCTCACCCACGGCGGCCTCATCCCCTATAGCTACCGGTCGGATTTAACCTACGAGGAGTTCGCGAAATTCGCGGAGCACAACCTGGAACTGCCCGGCGTCTATCCGAGCCTCCGCTCCCAGCGGGAGTATCCGTACGGAGCGCTCGCCAGCCACGTGCTGGGCTATCTGAAACAATGGGAAAAAGGCGACGTGCCGGAAAGCGCCACCCGCAAATTCAACCACTACATCGGTGATGAACGTGGCATCGCCGGAGTGGAGGCGTCCATGGACGAGATCCTCCGCGGACCGGAAGGCCAGAAGACCATCGTCAAGGATGAAAAGGGCCGCACCATCCGCATGTCCGACTACACCCAGCCGGGCGTCGGCGCCAAGGTCCGCCTCACCATCGACGCCCGCGCCCAGTTCCTGTTGGAAAACACGCTGCGCCTTGCCGGCCGCGCGGCGGGCGTGGTGATGGACGTGAACACCGGCGAGGTGCTCGCCATGGCTTCCATTCCCGACTACGACCCTAACGATTTCATCCCCAGCATCTCGCAGAAAAACTGGGACGCCTATCGGGCGAACCTGCAGCTTGCGCCATTCACCAACCGCGCCATCTCCGAGTTCACTCCCGGATCCACCATGAAGATCCCGACCTCGGTCGCGGGCGCTCTGGCAGGGATGGCAACCCGCAATTTCTCCTGCGACGGCTACGTCACCTACGGCAACAAACAGGTCGGCTGCTGGATCTGGAACAAGAGCAAGGGCAGCCACGGCAGCCAGAACCTCTCACAGGCCATCCAGCATTCCTGCAATCCCTATTTCAACAAACTCGCCAACACCATCGGCTGGAAAGCCATGGTCGACGGCTGCGCGATGGTCGGCATCGGCCGGAAAACCGGCATCGAACTGCCCAAGGAAGACGCCGGCATCCTGCCCGGAAGCCGCGCCTGGCGTGCCATGTATCCCAATCTCGTGATGACTCCGCACGAAACGGCGGGGCTGTCTATCGGACAGGGAACCTCGATGGCCACTCCGCTCCAGATGTGCGCAGTCGCCGCCACCATGGCAAATGGTGGAAAATACTTCCGCCCGCGGATCGTCAAGGAAGCGGTCGCCGAGGACGGCAGGGTTGTTGTCGAAGACCAACCGAAACTGGAGGTCGATCTCGTCGAGGCCGGCATCAAAGCCAGCGACATCGAGCTCATCCGGAAAGGAATGTCGCTGTCCACCAACCAGCCGGGCGGCACCTCGGGAAAAGTCAAACTCCCTGACATCGAAGCGGCCTCCAAGAGCGGCACCGCCCAATCGTCGGACAACGGGAAAAAATCCAACAACTCTTGGATCATGAGTTTTGCTCCTTATGAGAATCCGAGATACGCCATCTGCATCATGGTCCAGAACGGCGGCTCCGGCGGTGGTGTCTGCGGCCCGCTCGTCAACCTGGTCTATCGGGGGCTCTTTGCCCGCGACAATGGCGTGAGACTGCCTCTGAGGCCGATGAAGAAATTCATCGGCAATACCGACCGGATTGAAACCACCATCGAGATTACCCCGGAAATGATCGCCGCTGTCGAGGGCGGGGAGATCGGCTCCCGTCCCTTCGTCGGTCCGCCTGCTCCGGATCTAACCGTTTCGCCTGTCACGCCCGTCGAAGAAACGGTAGGCGAGACGGGTGAGGAGGCCGGTGAAATCTCCGCTGAAGCACTCCCATCACCCTCCCCCACCATTACTCCTACCCCGACCATCACCCCCGAAGTCGATGCCGAGGGCTCCGTGATTCCCAGAGCCATTCCCATCCAGGAAAACTGATTCTCCCAATAACTCTCCCAATCAACCTCAACCCACTTACCACCATTAACATGATCCAACATATCAAGAGACTTCTCGGAATCGGCAAGCCCGATCCCACGAGAGGGAACAGCATCATCGTCAACGTCGAGAAACTGGAGCGCCGGGTGGCGCTGCTGGAAAACGGAGTGCTCGAAGAATACACCGTCGAGCGGGAGGGCGACCAGAACATCGTCGGCGGTATTTTCAAGGGACGCGTCAAGAACATCGAGGGCGGCCTCAAGGCGATGTTCGTGGACATCGGCCTCGACAAGAATGCTTTCCTTCACTTCTGGGACGCCATCCCCGCCGCCCTCGACGGCGGTCTGGAGGAAATCCAGCGTGAGGGAAAAAAGAAGCAGCAGAAAAAAATCACATCCAAGGACATTCCCGACATCTATCCGATTGGTTCGGAGATCGTCATTCAGGTTTCCAAAGGCCCCATCGGCACCAAGGGACCGCGTGTCACGACGAACATTTCCCTGGCAGGCCGTTACCTCGTGCTGATGCCCTTCACCGAACAGTTCGGCATTTCCCGCAAGATCGAGGATCCCAAGGAACGGCTGCGGTTGCGCAAGATCGTCCAGAAGCTTGCGGTGCCGGAAGGCATGGGCATCATCATGCGAACCATCGCCCAAGGCACCCGCGCCCGCCATTTCGTCCGCGACTTGCACATGTTGCTGGAGCAGTGGGATGAAATCGAAGCCCGCCGCGCGAACAACCCTGCGCCCGCCTGCATCTTCCAGGAGCCCGGCCTCATCGAGCGCACCGCCCGCGATTTCCTTACCGACGAGATCGACCAGGTCATCTGCGACGACGCCGCCACCACGGACATGATCCGCAACGTCGCAGGAAAAATTTCCCGCCGTGCCAAGCGCCGCATCCACTACATGCCGTCCGCCGCCGGTCAGCCGATTTTCGAACGCAGCAACATCCAGAAACAGATCGACGAAGCGTTTTCCCGCCAGGTCTGGCTCAAGTGCGGCGGCTACATCGTCATCGACGAGACCGAGGCGCTCATTGCCATCGACGTCAACACCGGCCGCAACCGCGGGTCAAAAGACGTCGACAAGATGATTCTCGAAACCAACGTCGAGGCTGCCGTCGAAGTCGCCCGCCAACTCCGCCTGCGCAACATCGGCGGACTAGTCGTCATCGACCTGATCGACATGCGCCACCGCAAGGACCAGCAGACGGTTTACAAGGCCATCAAGGAGCGCCTCAAGCGCGACAAGGCCAAGACCCAGGTGCTCCAGATTTCCCCCGTCGGCCTGATGGAAATGACCCGCCAACGCCTCAACGAGTCGCTGCGGGATTCCATGTACGAGCCCTGCCCTTACTGCCAGGGCCGCGCACGGGTGAAGACGCCGATGACGATGTCTGTGGAAATCCAGCGCCGCCTCAACACCGTCATCCAGAAACACCGCGACTCGATCGGCGACATCATCGTCGTCGTGAACACCGACGTGCTCAACCGTTTCAAGAGCGAGGACGCCAAACTGCTAGGCGAGCTCGAGCGCTCGCACTCCGGCCGCCTCATTTTCCGCTCGGACCCGACACTCAACCGCGAGCGCTTCGCCATCATCGACGCCGCGAGCGAAAAGACCGTGGACCAAGGCTGAGCCTATGGATCGGTTCGCGCGCTGATTGCAAAGCCCGCACAAGGTGGAAATCCACTTTGTGCGGGAAAAAGCGTTCCGCCAGTCGCCAAAGGGGATTGGGGCAAGATCGGAATCAGCCGATTCCCTTTTTCAAATCCCGCAGGCTCCACATAACCCCGCTTGCCGGGGCGGCGTCGCCTTTCAACTTTCTCGCGCCGGAGGTACGTTTCGATCCAAAGCGTTCGCGACATTTGCCAAAGGCCTCGTCGACAAAAATCCGGCTGCCGATCACCGCGCCGTCCGTGAAGTAGCGGATGCGGCAGCGCAAAACCTTCGAGATCGGGATTTCCCCGTCGCGGTCGCACTCCAGATTTGCCTGCTCCTTGGAAATTCCTTTGCGCAGTGTTTTCACCGCCACTTTCCCATCGCGGCCTACAACTTCAGCACTCCTGCCCACCGCTCCGGCCATAATGATGAAAGGCCTGACCCTTTAAGAGCCACACTTACCCTTTAAAAAATGCCCGTGACACTAATGCCCGATGGCAGGCCCCAGGTCCCGCGTGACCGGTGCCTCGCGATGGCAGGATCGATCAGAAGAACAGTTTCGTATGGATCACCTCTCCACTCCGGCGAGTGATTTGGTGCCAACTGCTGGCGTCGTTGAGAACAATCCACCGGCGCTCCTCGCTTCGGTAGAACCAGTCCTTGTCTTGCTGATAGTAGGTCTGAAAATCGTCCCGCTCGAGAATGTTGATGATTTCGTTGCCGTGGGACTCGGTGTCATTGATGTCCGTGGTCGCCTTTTGCCCCATCTCACCGTAAATATGATTGAGCTCGAGTAGCAGCGAGGCGATGTCGTGATCCATCGGCAGGGTGTTCAGGCCGATTTTGTTAGCCTCGTCAATCAGGATCGGGTAACCGTGAGACGGGTATTTCGAGTTGAGAGTGACGGCGATTTTCGCCCGTTTCTTGGGGTCTTGGATGTGATGGGAGAGGATTTCCTCACAAAGCATCATCGAAAGAGAGTCCGCCCTGTCCACGGCGCCAATGACCAGGGGATGGATGTGCTCAAAAAGCGCGTGATAAGGATTCATATCCTTCGACGGACTTTCATGTTTCAGCCATAGATTGATCACCCGTTTCACTTCGTCGAGGCTCACGCTTACCCGGTCATTGTCGCGGTCGATCGGCGACAAGTCATTGGTGAGTGATGTGTCCACGGCAGTGAGATAGGAGATCGGGCCCATCAGGATATCTTCGGCACCGATGGCGATCATGGTGGCGGCGGAGGCACATTCGAGAGGCACGAGTGCTACGAGCTTCCTGCAATAACGCCGGATGAGATTCACCATTCTCAAGGCGGCCTTTCCGTTACCGCCATCCGACTTGATGAAGAGATAAAGCGTGTCCTGCATGCCGAGGTGTTCGAGCAGTTTGAACAACGCAATGACATCATTGTCGCAGATGGAGCCCCGTGAGCCGTTCCAATAGGTGATGAGCTTGCCATCGAGACGGGCCTCGATTTTCCGGATCATTTCCTGGGTTTTATCAAAAAGCACCGGTGGCTGTTTGAATCTAGCCACAGGAATGACAGGCTTGGTGGTTTTGGTTTTGGGAGTGGCTATGAGATGTGAATGTCCGTTACGGATCGTGATGATGAGGTTTGGGAATGGAACCAATAACCGGCAGGAGGGCGATCCGGTTGTTAAACATTCGAGGATTTTGTGAAATCGCCGTCTCAGCAAAAAGCCCGACCAAAACTGGCCGGGCCTCGTTGCTAACGATTGTTAGCCGGTCAGGTTCATCTGGCGGCGGCCACCACGTGGTCCTTGGTGATACCGAGTTCCTTGAACACGACATCTCCGGGAGCACTCATGCCGAAGCGGTCGATGCCGATGGCCTTGCCCTCGGTGCCGATGTATTTCCACCACAAATCGGTGACACCGGCTTCGATCGAAATGCGCTTGGTGCAGGCTTTCGGCAGCAGGCTTTCCTTATACTCGGCGCTCTGACGCTCGAAGCGCTCGAAGCACGGCATGGAAACGACGCGCACTCCGTCACCGAGCTCGGCGGCGGCAGCCATCGCGTATTGCACTTCGGAACCGGTCGCGAGCAGGATGGTGGTGAGCGCACCCGTTTCCTTGCGGGCGATGTAAGCGCCGCGAAGCACACCGTCGCGGCGGACATCGACGGATAGATCGTTCATCAACGGGATCGCCTGGCGGGTGAGGATCAGTGCGGTCGGACCATCCGTGCGGCTCATCGCGGCGACGAAAGCACCGGCGGTCTCCTCGGCATCGCCGGGGCGAATCACATCGAGATTCGGGATCACACGCAGGCCGCTGACGGTTTCCACCGGCTGGTGGGTCGGGCCGTCCTCGCCGACGCCAACGGAGTCGTGTGTAAAGATGTAGGTGACCGGAAGATTCGAGAGCGCCGCGAGACGGATCGAGCCACGCAGGTAGTCGGCGAAGACAAGGAAGGTCGCGCCGCTGGCCCGGAACAGACCGTCGTAGGCGATGCCATTGCAGATCGCGCCCATCGCGTGCTCGCGGATGCCGAACCAGATGTTTCGGCCGAGCGGATTCGTGGCGGAGAAATCGCCGCCGTCCTTGAGATAGTTTTTCGTAGAGCCGAAGAGGTCCGCACTGCCGGTGAGGAATTGCGGGACGGCCTTGGCCACCGCATTGACTACCGTGGCGCCGGCGGAACGCGTCGCATCCTTGTAGTCCGCGGCGAATGCCGGGATCATCGAGCTGAGGTCCAGCGGCACGGACTGCGCCGCGCTGGCGGTGAGTTCCGCGGCCAGCTCCGGGTTTGCAGCGGACCAGGCATCGTACGTCGCCTGCCAGTCTTCAAACTCGACCTTGGAAGCCGCCTTCTTCCTGGCGAAAAACTCCTGGGTCTCCGGAGAGACGTAGAAATGTTCGTCGGCGGGGAGACCAAGCCCGGCGCGGGCGCCTTCCAGAAATTTCGCACCACCTTCGCCGTGGCCCTTGGCGGTGCCGGCGACCTCGGGGATGCCTTTTCCAATGAGGGTCTTGGCGATGATCACCTTTGGACGGCCGTTTTTCTGTTCCTTGGCAGTTTTGATCGCAGCGGCGATGGCGGGAATGCTCTGGCCGTCGATGGTCACCGCGTCCCAGCCCTGGGAGGTGAAATACTGCTCCGCGTCTTCGCCCTGGGTGACGTCCGCCATTGCGTCGAGCGTCACGTCGTTGGAATCATAGATGAGGATGAGGTTGTCCAGACAGCTGTGGCTGGCGAAGGCGATGGCCTCCTTGGCGACACCTTCCTGAAGGCAGCCGTCGCCATTGATGCAGAAGATATGCTGGTCGAAAATCGTGTGCTCCGGAGTGTTGAATAGGGCTGCGGCGCGTTTCCCCGAGAGGGCGTATCCCACGGCATTGCCGATTCCCTGGCCGAGCGGGCCGGTGGTGGCTTCGACACCAGGCGTTTCGTGAAACTCAGGGTGCCCCGGCGTGATCGAATGCAGTTTGCGGAAATTCTTCAAATCGTCTCGGGAGACCGCATAGCCGGAAAGGTGCAGCCAGCCGTAGAGAAACATCGAGCCATGGCCCGCGGAGAGCACGAAACGGTCGCGATTGAGCCACTTGGGTGCATCCGGGTAGTAGCGCATGGATTCGCCGAACAACACCGCGCCGATCTCGGCACAGCCAAGCGGGAGGCCGAGGTGGCCGGAGTTACAGGCGTGGACGGCATCCATGGCGAGGCCACGGGCTTCATTGGCGGCTTGAGCAAGCGTATTCGTGTTCATGAGAAATCAGGATCTCCGCGTGTTGAATTCGAGGGGGCGGAGTGCCGAAACCCTAGAAATCCTCCCCCGCTTGACAAGCCAGCATTCCACCAAATCCCCTCGCCCGCACGAATGCCGCTCATTTCCG
>JBGSTM010000117.1:0-1658 GCA_041736495.1 Akkermansiaceae bacterium | reverse complement strand
GAGTTGATGACTTCCTCCCAACGGTCCGCGCTGTCACCGGCCCAAGCCACGGCGGCTTGTTTCGCCACCTGAGGGGCGCCCGTGATCTCGCTGCTCATGGTCGAGTCGCCGCCGAACAACTGGGCGAGCAGCTCCGTGAACTGCTTGGGTTCCTTCTCGGCGAGGGCCGCCAGCGGTTTTAAAAACGCCTTGGCACACAGCTCGTGCAGACCGCGGCGCTCCAGGAAATTTCCCAGCATGATCAGCTCCTGGCTGTCGAGGGTCAGGTCCTCGTCGTCGTTGGCGCCCTCCGCGGTCAGGCGTTTGAAGTGTTTGTCCACCCACGCGGCATAATCCGGATTCTCGGGATCCAGACCAAGTGCCTTGAGGGCTTCCGGAATCCGCTCGAGAGATTCGAAGTAGGAAAAAGCCGACAGCCGCGAGATGGAGACGTAGGCCTTCTCCGCCAGCGCGGGCTCACCAAGAAGAAACAAGGAATTCATGGCGTTCTGGCGCTCCTCCCGGTTTTTCGAGTTCACCGCCCGCACCAATGGCTCCAGATCCGCCGCGCGGAGGTCCTTGCCCTGCCAGCGCTTGATCGCCACCTCGGTGTAAGGCTTGTGAATCTCACCTCCTTCGCCATCTGCCTCATTGATGCGCAACCACGGCAGCGGATCGCCCAGCAACGTGGATATCGCTGCGGCGATCATGAATTCACCCGCCGCCGTCGCCGAGTCCCGGGCCGCTTCCAGATTTCCCGAGGCCCGGTGAAGCGCGAGCAACCAGGAGTTCGCCTGCGCGCCCTTGAGGGTCTTCGCCCGTTTCAACTCCGCCTCCAGCGTGCCCTGGCTGCGGTGGAAATCGGCGAGCGCCAGCAGTCCGTCCGCATCGGCGGGAGCCATTTCGAGGAAATCGCGGGCACCCGCCACATCGCCTGCCAGAAGCCGTTCCCGCGCTGCCACCACCGCCACGCCTTCCACCGAACGGATCAGTCGGGACTGGAGTTCGGGATTGGTCTCGGCGGCGTAAAGCTTGAGGATCTGCCTCCACGCCCGGCGCTTGTGCATCTGGTCGAACAGCACGACCTTTTCATTCGACGATGCCTTCGCATACCTCTCGACGAGTGAAATCACCGCCGGATCCGTGTCCGGCGTGATGTGAAGCTGGATTTTCCGGATCAACTCATTCGCCCGGTAGGCCTGCTCCGGATCCTTGCCGGCGGCGGACTGCTGCAATGCCTCCAAGGCCGGTTCGCCCATTTTCCAAATCTCGCGCGAAGCGTTTTCCCGGATGCGGTATTTGTCATCCGCCAGGTCCTCAATGAGTTCAGCCAGAGGTTTTTCCTGCGCCTGGAGGGCGGGTGCCACCGAAGCATCCGGGGCTGCCGCCGCCATCCACGCCGTGGTGGAAAACACCGTGATCCTCACGATACTCTGAAACTTCATTTGGCTGGGAACGTTACGGATTTCCGGGATAAATCAATGAACTTCGAGATCAGGCTGCAAAGCTTTCCCCGCAGGAACAGGTGACAACGGCGTTCGGGTTGCTGACCTTGAAGCCGCCTTGCTGGAGATCGTCCGAGAAATCCAGTTCGCTGCCACTGACGAAGAGCGCGCTTTTCGGGTCGATGACCACGTTCACGCCGTTGCTCGGCACCAGGATGTCCCGGTCGCGCGGGC
>JBGSTM010000093.1:0-10481 GCA_041736495.1 Akkermansiaceae bacterium | reverse complement strand
GTGGGTGTAAATCTGCGTGGTGGAAAGCGAGGCATGCCCCAGCAACGCCTGCACGCTGCGAAGGTCGGCCCCGGCATCCAGCAAGTGCGTCGCAAAGCTGTGACGGAGTTTGTGCGGACTGATGCCGAAGGGGATGCTGCTGTGTTTCAAATATTTCTTGAGCAGTTGATCCACTGCCTGCTGGGTGATTCGGCGGAGGCGGGTGCTGAGGAACAACGGCCCGGAGGTCACCGCCGCCGCCTGGCGGTAGCGTTGGATGGCGGCCAGCGCCGGTCCACCGACCGGGACCATGCGCTCCTTCGAGCCCTTGCCGACGACCCGCAGCGTTTCGCCGATGAAATCCACGTGTTTCACATCCAGCGCGAGCAGTTCGGAAATCCGCAGCCCGCACGAGTAGAACAATTCGAGAATCGCCGCATCGCGCAGCGGCAGCCAGGGCGGGGATTTCCGGTCGGGTGTCAGTTGCAGCGGCATTCCTAGCAGCTCGTCGATCTGCATGATCGAGAGCACCACCGGCAGCCCGCGCTCGGGCTTCGGCAGCAGCACCTCGGCGACCGGACTCCGGCCAAGCCCCCGGCGCAGCACCAGGAATTTATAAAACGACCGCAGCGCCGCAAACCTGAGGCGGATGGTCGCCCGCTTGAAGCCCTGCTTCATCAGCGCGAACAGGTAGTCGCGGAAATCATCCGCCGCCTCTTCGCGCCACCCGCCGAAGGCATCGCCCCGCCATTTCCGGTAAGCCGCGAGGGCGTCCCGATAGTTCGCAAGCGTCCGGGGTGAAGCACTCTTCTCGGTGGCTTGGAAATCGAAAAAGGCGATTTCGTCGCAGTCGGTCATCGGCCGGGAAACTAAGCTGTGCCTGATTGAAAACCAAGCGAAATGAAAAATCACAACCGACCACGGCAACGCGCGTTAGGCGTGAAGGAGTCAGGCCTGCGCCTTACCGAGCCGTTCCAGTTTGTAGCTGCCATCGAGGATGTTCTTCCACCAGTCCTGGTTTTCCAGATACCACTGGATGGTTTTGCGGAAGCCGGTTTGGAATGTCTCGCGGGGCTGCCAGCCGAGCTCGTCGCGGATTTTAGTCGGATCGATGGCGTAGCGGAGATCGTGGCCGGGGCGGTCCGTGACGAAGGTGATGAGCGAGGCGTAAGGCTGCGGTCCGGGGCGGAGCTCGTCGAGCAGGGCGCAGATGTGCTTCACCAGATCGAGATTGGTCTGCTCGTTGTTGCCGCCGATGTTGTAGGTTTCGCCTGGAGCGCCTTTATCAAGCACGGTGCGGAGGGCCGAGCAATGGTCGCCGACATAGAGCCAGTCGCGGATGTTTTCACCCTTTCCATAAACAGGAATCGATTCGCCGCGAAGGCACTTGAGAATGACCACGGGGATGAGCTTCTCAGGAAACTGATAGGGGCCGTAGTTGTTCGAGCAGTTGGTGACAAGAACGGGGAGGCCGTAAGTGTCGCACCAGGCGCGGGCGAGGTGATCGGATGAGGCTTTGCTCGCCGAGTAGGGAGAGTGGGGCGAGTAGGGGGTGGTTTCTGAAAACCCAGGATCGTTCGCTCCCAAAGAACCGTAAACCTCGTCGGTGGAGACGTGCAGGAAGCGGAACGTTTCCTGTTGGTCTGCCGGAAGCCCGCGATAATGGGCGAGCGCGGCCTGAAGCAGGTGATAGGTCCCGAGGATGTTGGTCTGGATGAAATCGCCGGGGCCGTCGATCGAGCGGTCCACATGGCTTTCCGCCGCGAGGTGCATCACGGCATCCGGGCGATGAGCGCCGAAGATGCCGGCAAGCGCTGCGGGATCGCAGAGGTCGGCCTCGACAAACGTGTGGCGGGGATCGTCGTAACAATCGCTCAAAGACGAGAGGTTCCCCGCGTAGGTGAGCTTGTCCAGGTTGACAACCTGATGGGTCGTTTCATCCAGAATCTGTCTCACCAGATTGGAACCAATGAAGCCAGCGCCGCCGGTGATCAGGATTTTCATAAATGAGTTAGGGGGGTAATGGCCACCGCCCTCGCGATCCTCTCGCGCCCGTGCGGCGCGGGAGTCTGCAATCCGGAGGATCGCGCTGTCAAGATCGGGCCCTCTCAGCGCTCCACTCCGCCCACGAAGGTCTTCCAGACGGAGAAATCCTTTTCCAACAGGACGATGTCGGCGTGAAATCCGGGCGCGAGTTTCCCGAAATTTTCCAGACCGAGGGATCGCGCCTGGTTCCAGGAGGTTGTTCTGACGATCTGTTGGAGAGGCAGCCCGGTGATCTCCGCGAGCTTTTTCACGCCCTCGTTGTAGCGCAGCGTGGATCCGGCGAGCGTATGGTTTCCCGTGAGCCGGGCGATGCCGTACTTCACGCTAACTGGCAGCCCGCCGAGGGTGGTTTCGCCGTCGCCAAGCCAGGAGGCGGCGGTGGAATCGGTGATGAGCATCAGCCGCTCGATCGGCACGAGCTTGAAGAGCAGACGGAGCATGTCGGGACAGAGATGCACGCCGTCGCCGATAACTTCCAGCATCAGCGAATCATCCAGCAGTCCCGCGCCGACCGCGCCGATTTCCCGATGGTGGAGCGGTGTCATGGCGTTGGCGAAATGGGTCAGATGCCTGAGGCCGGCCAGTTTCGCCTCCATCATCTGCGCGGCGGTGGCGGAAGTGTGGGCGGCGGAAGCGATGATGCCGATTTCCGCGGCCTTGCGGATCAATTCGTCCGCACCGGGAATTTCCGGAGCCAGCGAGATAATGCGCACCGGGGCGATTCGGTGGAGGCGCTGAAGCTCGGCGAAATCGGGGGGGCGGACGAATTCCGGATTCTGCGCACCGGCGTTGTTCCGGTTGATGAAGGGCCCTTCGACATGCAGGCCGGGCGCGCGGCAATGGTACGGCGACGCCATGTAAGCGGCACAGTTCGCGGCGATTTCGCGCAACTTGACTTCGGGTTGGGTGAGTGTGGTTGGCAACCAGGTCGTGACTCCCTC
This sequence comes from Akkermansiaceae bacterium, assembly GCA_041736495.1. GTDB lineage: Bacteria > Verrucomicrobiota > Verrucomicrobiia > Verrucomicrobiales > Akkermansiaceae > Luteolibacter. The sequence goes on along the minus strand of JBGSTM010000093.1, from coordinate 7,515 downwards.
ACGAAGTTTGCGCTCGGCGATCCGCTGAACTGCTCCGGGGTCCAGGTCGCAGACGTCGTCACCGCCCGCACCATGACTGTGGATGTCGAAAAACCCGGGCATCGCGATGCGGCCTCCACCGTCGACGATGATTTCCGCTTCCGGCAGGATCGCGTCCGGCCCACCCACCGCCACGATGCGGCCGCCTTCGATCTGCAAAAAGCCGTGCTCGATCTCAACATCCGGAGAAACGATCGTGACGTGGTGTATTAAAAGTTTCATCTCCCCGGAATTCAAACAATCCGGGAGAAATATCGTAACAAGAACTTCACTGACAAGGTGAATCCTTTGGTATTCGATTTCCCCGAATGAGGGTTCCCACGGATCAGGAAGCACAGTTCGCCCGCGAGCAGCTGGCAGGCGGCTGCGACCGGATGGAGCACTTGTTGCGCGGTCTGCTCGACACGCGTGGCCGCATCGCCGAGGAGGTGCATGCCACCCGCAAGCTGGGGAAATCCTTGCGCGGCGGATTCGCGTTGTTCCGGCTCGGGAAAACCTGTTCACGGGAAATCCAGGCCATCGGGCGTTTGCTCTCGGGTCCGCGCGACGCGGTTTCCCGTCTGAGCACGTGGAAAAAAGTCGGTTGGGAAGGTGATGCCTCCGCCGCCGCAGCCATCGGCACCCTGCTCGAACAGCTGACCCACTCGGCCGCCCGCCGCCCTCCGCCGGAGACGATCGACTGGTGCGTGAAACGCGTGGACGCCGCCCGGAGGAATCTGGCGGAGGTGCCCGCGGAGGCGCTCGCGAAACGGATCACCCAGGGGCTGCGAAAACTCGAAAAGCGGGTCGCCAGGCGCAGCCGCAACCTCGATCACTCGGGAGAAGAGGATTTCCATGACGCCCGCAAGGCCCTGAAAGCCTACCTCGGTGCTCTCGGATTCATGCCGGAGGGGCTGGTCTCGCCGAATCCGAAACTGGCCGAGCTGCCCGAACTTCTGGGAGATGAAAACGACCTGGCGACCCTCGCCGAGTGGCTCGAAGACCATGGATTCACCGCGCAAATGGTCCCCGGTTTGTGGGTTAGACTCAAGGAGCTGCGACACCACCTGCGGAGCGAGGTGATCCGCGAAGTTGCCCTGCTGCATTCCCCGCAGGACGACTGATTCCGGGCAACCCGGAAATTCCTCGAAAATTTCCGGATTCTCGCGCGCCGGGGTTGCGCACGAGGCATTTTCCTCTATGGAAAGGGCGTCACGGCTGGTTCAGCCCCCATCCGATCATTTTAAACATCATGTCCGCACGTCTCGATTTCCGCAGCCGCCATTTGGGTCCCGTAGGTTCTGAACGCGATGAGATGCTACGCGAGACCGGTTACCCGTCGCTCGCCTCCCTCATCGACACCGCTGTTCCCGCCGGGATCCGGATGGATCGGGCGATGACACTTCCCGCCGCCCGCTCGGAGCACGACGCACTCGCCTGGCTGAAGTCGATCATGGGGAAAAACAAGGTGCTCAAGTCGTTCATCGGCCAAGGCTACTACGGCACGCACACCCCCGGCGTCATCCAGCGGAACATCCTGGAAAACCCCGGCTGGTACACCGCCTACACGCCCTATCAGGCGGAAATCGCCCAGGGCCGGCTCGAAGCGCTGCTGAATTTCCAGACGATGATCACCGACCTGACCGGTCTGGACGTCTCCAACGCCTCGCTGCTGGACGAAGGCACCGCCGCCGCCGAGGCGATGAGCCTCGCGCTCGCCGGAAAGCCGAAGGGCAAGGCGATCTTTGTTTCCGACCGCTGCCATCCGCAGATCATCGACGTGGTCGCGACACGCGCCGAGCCGTTAGGCATCGAGGTGGTTGTGGGTGACTGGCAGACGTTCGATTGCAACTCCTGCGAGGGACTCTTCGCGGTGCTCGTGCAATATCCCGACACCCGCGGCCGCATCGATGACTTCGCGGATTTTTTCAAAGAAGCGAAAGCCGCCGGAGCCGTCACCATCGTCGCCGCGGATCTTCTCGCGCTCACGGTGCTCAAGGCTCCGGGCACCTTCGGCGCGGATATCTGTGTCGGATCGTCGCAGCGCTTCGGGGTGCCGTTAGGTTTCGGCGGGCCGCACGCCGGATTCATGGCCTGCACGGATGCGCTGAAACGCAAGATGCCGGGCCGCCTCATCGGCGTGTCCGTCGATTCGCGCGGCAAACCGGGCTACCGGCTTTCGCTGCAGACCCGCGAGCAACACATCCGCCGTGACAAGGCGACCTCTAACATCTGCACCGCCCAGGTCCTGCTCGCGGTGATGGCCTCGATGTATGCGGTCTATCACGGGCCGGAGGGACTCAAGCACATCGCCCATACCGTCCACGCCCGCGCAGCGGCGCTCAAGACGGCGCTCACTGCTGCGGGCATCGTGGTGGAGGTGGGACCGTTCTTCGACACCATCGTGGCGAAAGTCCCCGGGAGGGCCGCTTCGGTTCTATCAGCCGCCGCGGCGTCCGGGATCAATCTCCGGCGCATCGATGAAGACCACCTCGGCATTTCCTTCGATGAGACCGCGACTGCCGAAGATGTGGCAACGGTGGCCGCCGCGTTCGGAGCCAAAGCGGATCACCAGGAAAAGCCGGGTGTTTCATGGCACGCCACCCAGGCGCGCAACACCGGTTTCCTCACCCAGACAGTCTTCAACAGCTACCACTCGGAAACGGACATGCTCCGCTATCTGAAGCGCCTGGAATCGAAGGATCTCGCGCTCAACGAGTCGATGATCGCGCTCGGCTCCTGCACCATGAAGCTCAACGCGACTTCGGAAATGATGCCGCTGAGCTGGCCGGAGGTTTCCTCGTTGCATCCCTTCGTGCCGGCCGACCAGAGCCAGGGTTACCGCGAAATGTTAGACCTGCTCGAAGGCTGGCTGGCGGAGGTCACCGGATTTGCCGGTGTCTCGCTGCAGCCGAACGCGGGCTCGCAGGGCGAGTATGCCGGACTGCTCGCGATCTATCAATACCACCGTTCGCGCGGCGATTCGCACCGCAACATCTGCCTGATTCCCGTTTCCGCCCACAGCACCAATCCTGCTTCCGCAGTGATGGCCGGGATGAAGGTCATCGGCGTGAAGTGCGATGAAAAGGGCAACATCGACGTCGCCGACCTCGCCGCACGCACCGAGGAGCACCGCGACAATCTCGCGGCGCTGATGGTCACTTACCCATCCACCCACGGCGTGTTCGAGGAAACGATCCGCTCGATCTGTGAGATCATCCACGACGCCGGCGGCCAGGTTTACATGGACGGTGCCAACATGAACGCCCAGGTCGGCCTCACCTCGCCCGGCCTGATCGGCGCGGACGTCTGCCATTTGAACCTTCACAAAACCTTCTGCATTCCCCACGGCGGCGGCGGACCGGGTGTCGGTCCCATCGGCGTGGCCAAGCAGCTCGTGCCATTCCTGCCGGGCCATGCCGAACTGCCAAATCCGAAAGGCGCGGTCTGCTCGGCTCCTTGGGGCAGCGCCTCGATCAACACGATTTCCTGGATGTACATCGCCATGATGGGGCCGGACGGTCTCACGGAAGCCACGGAGGTCGCCATCCTCAACGCGAACTACATCGCCAAGCGCCTCGCCCCGTATTTCCCGGTGCTCTATACCGGAAATGAAGGCCTCGTCGCGCACGAGTGCATCATCGACGTCCGTCCTCTAACCGACGCGAGCGGCGTTACCGTCGAGGATGTGGCGAAGCGTCTGATGGACTACGGATTCCATGCTCCCACCATGAGCTGGCCGGTCGGCGGCACCCTGATGATCGAGCCTACCGAGTCCGAGTCCAAGCCCGAGCTCGACCGCTTCTGCGACGCGATGATTTCCATCCACGCCGAGATCAGCGCGGTCATCGCAGGGGATTTGGATGCAAATGACAATCCGCTCAAACACGCGCCGCATCCCTGCGAGACGGTTTGTGGAAACGACTGGCCGCATTCCTACAGCCGCGAGCAGGCGGCGTTTCCGCTGCCCTATCTGCGCCAGCACAAGTTCTGGCCGTCCGTCGGCCGCATCGACAACGTGCACGGCGACCGCAACCTGGTCTGCACCTGCGACTCCGTGGAAGCTTACGCGGAACGCAGCGCATGATGCCGGACTCGCCCATCGACTGGACGCAGTGGAAGGGCGAAATGCTCGCAACCATTCTGTTCGTCATCAAGGACGGGCAGATTCTGCTCATCGAGAAAAAGCGCGGGCTGGGCGCCGGTAAAATCAACGGCCCGGGCGGGAAGATCGATCCCGGTGAGACCGCGCTGCAAGCGGCGATCCGCGAGACGGAGGAGGAACTGATGATCACCCCGCACGCGCCGAGAAAACTGGGCGAGCTGCGGTTTTCCATGTCCGATTGTCCGGACATCCTCTGTCATGTCTATCGTGCGGACGACTTCAGCGGCACGCCCACCGAGACGGACGAAGCGGTCCCGGTGTGGACAGCGCTTGATGAGATTCCCTATCACCGGATGTGGGAGGACGACCGCCATTGGTTGCCGTTGTTGCTGGAGGAGAAGTCGTTTCTCGGACGTTTTGTTTTCGAAGAGGATCGAATGCAATGGAGCGATGTCGCGACCGGTGTTTCCTGGTGACACGAAAAAGGCCGCTCCCGGATGTGGAAGCGGCCTTATTGAGAAACCGGAATTCGATTAGAGCGATGCTTTGAGCGAGTTGAACCTGGCGATCAACTGCGCGAGAGCGGCTTCGGCGCGGGAGATCTCACGGCTCATTTCAAGCAGTGAACTCAGCTTGGCGTCAAAGCTGCCGGCACCCGCGGTCTTGGCGGTCTTGGTGGATTTGGCAGCTTTCGCGGCCTTGGCAGTCTTGCTTGGAGCTACCGACTTCGCTGCGGTCTTGGCGGCTTTTTTCACTTGCGGTGGTGCGCCGGATGCTTTCAACCAGGCCATCACGGTCAGCGGGGAAACACTGTATTTTGCAGCAGCCTTGCTTTGGCCGCCGCGTCCGTTCGCGGCATTATAGGAAGCGACGAAGTCGGTGACTTCCTTCTTCTGGACATCGGTATAGCGAGTGCCGCCCTTGCCTTTGCCGGCAGCTTTGGGAGCTTTTGCCGCTTTAGGTGCCTTGGCAACTTTGGCAACCTTGGTGGCTTTCGGTGCCTTGGATGCTTTGGCGACTTTGGTGGCTTTCGGTGCCTTGGCGGCTTTCGCGACTTTGGCAGCCTTCGCAGGCTTGGGAGCCTCTGGTGCCTTCACCTCGGCGGCGGCCTTCGGAGCGGGAGCTCCAGCAGCCTTCAACCAGCTGGCGATGGTGATTTGGGAAATCTTGAATTTTTCGGCGGCCTTGCTTTGGCCTCCGCGCCCGTTGGCGGCGTTGTAGCTTTGTGCGAAATCGATGACTTCTTTCTTTTGTGCATCGGTATAGCGAACGCCCTTCTGGGACTTATTCTTGGTAGTTGTACTCATGACGTGGGCAAAGTATGAATCATTGACTCGCTAGCAAGCTTAAACTGTGGGCCATCATACTACACCTTCGAGGCGGTGAATGGTGGATCCCGCTATTTCATTTCCGAAATGATATGATTGAGCACGGATCTGTCATTCATATCAGACAGCCAGTGGTCACAAGCAGCCGCCACTCTGGGTCGGGCCACGACACCTCCGAAGCCGATGAAGGCATCCACATCAGGCCGGGTTTCCAGATCTGATACTCCGTCACCCATCATCAACACATGCCTGGGCAGCAGCGCCTGCTTCCACTCGCGGATCACCTCGTTCTTACCAAGATTCCGCGTGGTGGGATAGTCCTCGCCGTAACCCCTATAAGAACCATCTTCATGAAAATACAGCGGGACAGCTTCGACATGTTGGATTCCCAACCGCTCTGCGAGTGGCCGGATAATGGGTTCGAATCCGCCTGAGAGAATTACCGGCAGCCAGCCCGCCGCCTTGAGGTCATGGATCATCTTTTCAGCTCCGGGGACGATTGTATTTACATAGAGCCTGCCGATTTCATCACACAACGCGCGGTCCGGTTGGATCATCTCCATCCGTCTGGGAAACACTTCGGTGATGGGTACCTCACCGTTCATTGCGGCATTTGTCAGGTCCACGACTTGTGCGAAAACTTCATCGCCTTTCGCCCGCGCCAGCTCATCAATGCCTTCGATGGTGGAGAGCGTCGAATCACAATCGATGAAGAAAAGCTTGGCGCGTGGCTGGATGGCGGGGTGGATCTGCAGTTCCATGCCTTCCTCCACGAGTTCGAACAATTCGATCATCTCGGAGTTTCCCAGTCGCACGCATCCCTGGCTGGCGGGTTGTCCGAGCAGGTTTTCGTGGTTGGTTCCGTGAATATAGATAAACCTGTCGATCGAATTTTCGTTTTCCGGATCCATGCCTTCGAGACGGAGAATGCGGGTAAGAACCAGATCGCCGTGCAGGGTGTCGCCTGGTTGCCACTGTCCTGTGGGGATGCGTTGTATGAAGATGGTTCCGCTGGGTTCGCCGGCACCGATCTTTTCCGAGATCCGGAACCGCCCGGTCGGCGTGCGGTGGCTGCCCTGGGTGAAACCCACGCCCTTGGTGGCGGTGGAGATATCAAATTGGCGGATGCATTGCTCGCCTTCGATGAGTTTCAGAGTCTGCTCATCGATGGATACCTCAAGTCGGCGTGTCGGATTCATGGTGGTGTCAGAACAAGGAGTGCGTTATGCCCGCCCATTCCGTGGGAGAGTTTATAGATCGGTCCGCTGGCTTCAAGTGCCTGATGGGGAAGATGGAATCCACTCGGGGCATGCAACAGTGGCCGGTTCGGCGGCAGCTGACCGTCCCTGAGGAAGCGGGTGAGAATGACACTCTCCAGCAAGCCGCTCGCGCCGATGGTATGCCCGGTGAATGGCTTCAAGAGATGCAAGGTAGGTGACAGTTGCGGAAAACACCGCCGCAGGGCCGCGGGATCCGCCACCGACTGCACGGCAGTGCCGGTGGCATGCGGACAAACGGCGGACGGTAGACCGTGGAGGCGGACCGCTTGCTCTAGCAGCTCCGGGGTGCGCCCGCCGTCCGCCGGGATGCCCACCGGATCGCATGCGTCCGCATTGCATCCGTAATGAAGCAAGCGGGGATATCCACTCTCCTTGAACTCGATGGCCATCGCCGCCGCGCCCTCGCCGGGGATGAAACCCGAGGTTTTCGGATGATAGGGATCCAGTGCCATCCCGGAGGCCAGCAACCCGGACGCCGCGTAATTATCCAGCAGAACCGGAACCAGCGGCAGGTCCACCGCCACCGCCAGCGCGCGCGGTGCCACACCGGACTGGACCAGCATCATCGCGATGCCGACCGCATCGAGACCCGCCGCACAACCGCTGGCGAGCACATGGTTGGGTCCGGTGATGCCGAACTCGATGGTGATGGCGGACGCCGGCTCGCTGTGGATGGTATTGCTCGCCGCCATGAGTTTGAAAGGCCGCCGCCCGGGCCATGGACCGAGCCAGCCAGCCGCGTTTCCCCGGCTGGTCCCCACCACCAGCGCCGCTTCCCGCAGAT
>JBGSTM010000084.1:0-1613 GCA_041736495.1 Akkermansiaceae bacterium | reverse complement strand
GATGCCGAGCTTGACGGCGGCGGCCTGGCGGCGGGCGGTGTCGTCCTCGGATTTTTCCAAGGGCAGGACGATGTCAACGGTGTCGATGAGGGGTTCCACTAGAGTTAGGAAAGCACAGGCAGGAATGCCCTGTGTCACGGTTAGCCGCGGATGCTGCGTTTTCGGCCTTCGTCATCGACGCTGACAAAGGTGACATTGGTGGAGAAGATGGGATTTTGGCCGGCCCTTTGGTCGAAGACTTTCACCCCGTAGGTGATGCTGGTATTCCCTTCGCGGACCTGGTTGCAGGAGATTTTGAGGATCGTGCCGTCGCGGACGCTGTGGTGAAACTCTACCCGGTCCATCGCCACGGTGACAAACTGGCAGTGCGGATAATCGAGGCTGGCGGCGATCCACGAGGCTTCGTCAACCCAGGCAAGCAGTTGGCCGCCGAAGACGAAGCCGTAGTGGTTCAGGTCGCCGGGGAGAACGAGTCGGTGGGTTTCCATGGTTTCACCAGCGGCGGCGTTTCGTGTCCTTGTAGAACAACGCATCGAGCGAATAGGCACCTGCACCCGTGAGGATGATGGAAATCATGGGAATAAGAAACATGATGGAAAGTTCCTTGGTCTCGACGAGGGTTGGCGAAGACTGGAACCAAGGGGCGGCTCCGAGCGCCCCGAATGCGGCGACCACCATGGTGAACCCGAGAATAAAGGCGGCCGGACGGGTGGCGAAGCCGATGATGATGAGAGTGGCGGCGACGACTTCAGCGCCGATACAAGCCATCAGGGTGATGGACGACCAATCCGCCGGGAGGAAATCCGGCACATAAAAGAACGCCTTGCGCTCGGCGAAATTCTCGATTTTGGGAAGTCCGTGACCGACGAGCATCATCAGACCGACGAGCACCCGCAGCACGACGATCCCGAGAGACGCTGTGGCGTCGCGGGTTCCACAGTCGAAAAAGAATTTTTTCATGAAGCTTGGGAGGGATTCTTCGCTGAAATGGTGATTTTTTTCAGCCTGTCATCCCACTGCGGCGAATGGGAAACGATCTGTGGGTCATCGGCGAGGATATTGTGGACCATGCGCCGGTAGTAGGCATTGAGAGGGCGGACCTGGAATGACTTGCCGGTGGATTTGACACGCTCGGCAATACCTTGGATCTCCTGCTTGAGCTGGTCTTCCTGGATGGAGCGGAAATGCGCACAGTCCACCTTGATGCGCTCTGCCTTGGGAAGGTGCCGGCGGAGGATGCGGTTGACGAGGTATTGCAGATCGTCGAGGCGGTCGCCATCCTTGCCGATGAGAACCTCGCTTTCCCCCGAATGGATCTGTAGGCACGGGCCGTCGTGGGTTTCCTGGGTCTCGATCGTCGCCGTGAAGCCGAGGTGCCCGAGCATCGTGTCGAGAATCTTGGTTGCTGATTCCACCGTAGTCATGGCGGGAGTCTAATGACATCGCGCCGGTGGTCAACTACCTCACGAGTCTTTGTCGGCGACTGAGCAAAAGTGGATTTAATTGTCTGAGCAAAAGTGGACAGGTCTTCCTGATCTTTGAGGCGGCTTAAAGACGGTATTCCGCGAGGATGTCGGGCCACTGTGGTTCTTGGGGTGTAGGTGGGCGGGCAA
>JBGSTM010000047.1:0-5525 GCA_041736495.1 Akkermansiaceae bacterium | reverse complement strand
GGTGATGGAACCGGCGGCCCATTGGGAACGGGTGGCGTGGTGGCCACGGCGGGTGGCGCGGGGGCCGGGGCCGCTGGGGGTGGCGATGAGCCAGCGAGGGAGGAAATGACTTCGAGCGGCAGAAAAATTTTCGGCGAATCGAGTTCGATATTCCGGACTTCGAGCCGCCCGCGCAGCCAGGCGCGCCAGACGGGAGTGACCCGCACGGAGGCGCATTGGAAGAGCGGTTCCTTGACCAGCGGGCGCAGGGCGACGGGTTGCAGGAATTCAAGCCCGTTGAGGGCTGCGCCGTTCCATGGGGACCACGATGCACCGGCGATCCGGGTCTCCAAGCCGGTGCGGGCCTGGATTATTCCGGCAATCCAGCGGCAGCTCCACGGGCTTGCAAGCAGCAGGTTTCCCAGCAGGAGCGCGATGGCAGGAAGAGCCAGCAGGATCAAAACGAGCTTGCGCCAGCGGCGGGAGCCCCGGCGGATCTCGCCAATCGGGGCTTCGGAATCCATACGTTACTTCTTCGGAGTCGTTTTGGCGGGTGCCTTGGCCGCGGGCTTCGTCGCGGGCTTCGCGGCCGGTTCCGGTGGCTTGACAGCGGCGGCCTTGCCGAGCGGGAAACGAATCATCAGGCTCTTGTCGAGCAAGGGCGTCCCCTCGGAGGAAACCTCTTGGGCGCGATAGACGATGATGCCGTACTGTTCGCCCGCCAAGCGCCCGATCGCGAGGTTTTCCTTGGTCTTGCCGAGGCCGGTTTCTTCCTCGAATTTCCACTCCATGCCGGTCCACGCACCCAGCACGCTGCCGGACTCCGCGGCGATGTCGCCGATGCGTTTCATCTCACCGTTCGGAGAGCGGAACGAGTCGGTTTTCGCGTCGTAACGCAGAGTGGAAAGAGTGCTGGCCGCTCCGGTGGAGGTGATGGACCAGGTGTCGCCGGAGCTCTGGCGAAGAAGCAGCATGACTTCCTCCATCGGCTTGAAATCGCGCTTTTCCCAGAGGGCGAGGTATTCGTCATACTCCACCTTGGTCAGTCCGAGGCGTTCGTCGTAGGGGAGGGGCGCGCCGGACTTCGCCTGACCGGAAAACTCGCGGAACCACTTCGGATCCGCCCTCGCCGCCGTTTGGACTTTGGCGACGTATTTGTCGATCTCCGGTGGTGGCAATACCATTCCGATCGCGCCCTTCTTGGGAATGTCCTGCTCGAAAAGTCCGCCGAAGATCTTCGGCACCTCAGCGGCGGACAGGCTGGCAACCAGTGACAAGGCGACGAGTGAGGCGTAGAATTTCATAGAAGCGGCGGAAAGCTGTCCGCCAACCCGCGAAAACTCAAGCGGCAATCCGCGCGTGTTTTGCTGGAGAATCCCATTTTCGGAAAATTTACGGATGAAAGATCTGGTTTTACGAGGCTCCCTGGGCGGGGGGTGGAGGAGGGGCTAGGGGCTAGGGGCTAGGGGCGAGGGGCGAGGGGCGAGGGGCGAGGGGCGAGGGGTGAGGGGTGAGGGGTGAGGGGTGAGGGGTGAGGGGTGAGGGGTGAGGGGTGAGGGGCGAGGGGCGAGAGTGAAACTCAAGTCGAGCAAGCATCGGCAAACTCGGACCTCCAGCTGTTCACGGAAAATCCGGATCGTCCAACTTCCATAGAGTGTCCAGGCATCGGATCCGAAGCCATTGCCGCAGCGCTCAATTCCCGCACGTTCCAAAATTCACCTTGCAAACATATTTGATATTTGAAATATAAAATTCATGCCGCTTGCGAAATTGGATGCGTTTGAAGAGGAAGTGGTCGATTTGGCGGCGTTTGCAAAGGCCCTGGCCCATCCTGCGCGGATTCGGATTTTGCAACACCTCGCCGGGCGTGGGGAAGTTCCCTGCATGGACATCGTGGCCGCCGTGCCCTTGTCGCAGCCCGCTTGCTCCCGTCACATCAACGAACTGCGCAAGGCGGGGCTGTTGAAATCGCGGACGCACGGCAGCCACGTGTTTTTCAAGATCGACGAATCCGCGCTCAAGCGATTCTGCCAGAAAATGAGCCAGACCCTTCACCCGAATTTCAAATCCGATGTCTGATAGGCGCAGCTTGGAACGCGAAGGAGCCGCAACTGGAGCGCGGAATTTATTCCGCACGAAATTGCGATTGATCCCGGGAAGCCCGGATTCGCCGCGTGACTACATTTCACCCGCCAGGTGCCGAGCCCGCCGGATTTCAAATCAGGATTTCCCCATTATCGAACATCAACCTCATGAAAACCAGCCCTGAAACCCTCCTGATCATCGGCGGCGTCGCCGGTGGAGCTTCCGCCGCGGCCCGCGCCCGGCGCCATTCGGAAACCACGCACATCATCATGCTGGAGCGCGGGCCGGATGTTTCATTCGCGAACTGCGGGCTGCCCTATCACATCGGCGGCGAGATCGCGGACCGCTCGGATCTTGCGATCCAGACGCCGGAGAGCCTTCGCTCCATGTTGAACCTCGAAGTGCGCACACTCACCGAAGCGCTCGGCATTGACCGGAAAAAACGCGAAGTGCTGGTCCGCAATCTATCCGATGGCGCGGAATTTCCAATCGCTTACGACAAACTCATCCTCGCGCCGGGTGCAAGTCCGCTGAGGCCACCGCTTCCGGGAATCGATCACCCGTTGATTTTCACCCTGCGCAACTTGCAGGACATGGACCGCATCAAGGAGGCTGCCGCGGCGGTCGAGCATGTCACGGTGATCGGCGCCGGTTTCATCGGATTGGAGATGGCGGAGCAGCTGCATGCGATCGGGAAAAAGGTCAGCGTCATCGAGCTCCAGTCGCAGGTGCTGCCTCAACTCGACGCGGAAATGGTTAGGCCGCTGGAAGACACGCTGCGCGAAAAAGGAGTGGAGTTGATACTCGGCGACGGCATCGACAGCTTCGAAACCGCGGATAGCGGCCTCATCGCGAAATTGAAATCCGGCAAATGTCTCACCACCGGATTGGTGATCCTATCCATCGGCGTGCGTCCGGAAAGCGGCCTCGCCAAAGACGCCGGCATCGAGCTCGGCCCGCGCGGGCATATCAAAGTGAATCGCTGGCAGGTCACGTCCGACCCGGATATTTATGCCGTCGGCGATGTCTGTGAGACCGAGGAGCCGATTCTCGGAAAACGCGTCGCCATCCCGCTCGGTGGACCTGCGAATCGGCAGGGACGCACCGCTGCCGATCACATTTTCCTGGGAGAAAAATCTCTGTCTTACCCCGGCAGCATCGGCACCGCCATCGTCCGTGTGTTTGAAGAGGTCGCCGGCATCACCGGGTATTCGGAAGCCCGGCTCAAGGCCGAGGGAGTTTCCTATCAGACAGTGACCGTCAACGGCGCTTCCCACGCCAGCTATTTCCCCGGCGCGGAAACCATCACCCTCAAGCTCCTCTGGTCGCCGGAAGACGGCCGCGTGCTCGGCGCGCAAGCCAGCGGCAAGGACGGAGTGGACAAGCGGCTCGACGTCATCGCCACCGCCTTGCGCGGACGTCTCACCATCGACGATCTTGCGCATCTGGAACTTTCCTACGCCCCGCCGTTCGGAAATGCCAAGGACGTCATCAATGTCGCCGGATTCGCCGCTGGAAACATCCGCGACGGCCTGCTCGTTCCCGTGCCGGATCTCAAGAGCGCCGGCGCGCAAATCGTGGACGTCCGCCCTGCCTCGTCCGCCCGCAAGCAACCGGTCCCCGGCGCGGTGAACATCCCGCTCGGCGAGTTGCGCCACCGGCTCGAAGAACTCGACCGCAGCCAGCCGGTTTTCACGATCTGCCAGATGGGGAAAACCAGCTACTTCGCCGCGCGGGTTCTGGCCAACCACGGTTTCGACGCCCGCAGCATTCTCGGCGGCGCGCACCATCAATTGTGACCGGACACGGCGGGGCTGCGCGGAAATTGCTATTTCCAGCCCCGCACTTTGCACTGGGTGGACCTCGGCACTTTCTTCGTATTGATGGGGGATGTGAATAAACCCCACCTCTCTGCCATGGGTACGCTGGACGCGAATGAAGCCGTCGCTTCCGTCGCCTACCGGCTGAACGAATTTTTCGCCATCTATCCGATCACGCCCTCGTCGCCGATGGCCGAGTTCGCGGATGAATGGTCGTCCGGTGGGAAAACGAATTTATGGGGAGCCGTTCCCAGCGTGGTGGAAATGCAGTCTGAGGGGGGAGCCGCCGGAGCCTTGCACGGCGCCCTTCAGGCTGGGTCGCTCAGCGCGTCATTCACCTGTTCGCAGGGGCTGCTGCTGATGATCCCCAACATGTATAAAATCGCGGGCGAGCTTATTCCCTTCTGCCTCCACGTCACCGCCCGCGCTCTAGCAACTCATGCTCTCAGCATCTTCGGCGACCACTCGGACGTGATGGCCTGCCGCCAAACCGGTTTCGCCATGCTCTGCGGCGGATCCGTGCAGGAAGCGCAGGACACCGCGGTGATCTCGCAAATGGTGACGCTCCGTTCACGCGTCCCGTTTCTCCATTTCTTCGACGGCTTCCGCACGTCCCACGAGGTTTCAAAAATCTCCCTGATCAGCGACGAAGACCTCCGCGCTCTCATCGACGAGGACAGCATCCAGGCCAACCGCGAACGCGCCCTCACGCCGGACCATCCTGTCATCCGCGGCACCGCGCAGAATCCCGATGCCTTCTTCCAGGCCCGCGAGGCGGGAAATCCCTACTACATCGAGCTCCCGCGCATCGTGAAGGAGGCGATGGCCGCATTCGGCGAGCAAACCGGCCGCGTCTATCAGCCCTTCGACTACGAAGGTCATCCTGAGGCTGAGCGTGTCATCGTCATCATGGGATCCGGCGGCGAGGCCGTGGCGGAAACTGTCGGCTGGCTGAATGAAACCGGCGAAAAGACCGGCGTCATCAAGGTCCGCCTCTATCGCCCGTTCTCCGTGGAAGACTTCGCCGCCGTCCTGCCTAAGTCTGTGAAATCCATCGCCGTGCTCGACCGCTCGAAGGAACCCGGCGCGCTCGGCGATCCGCTCTATCTGGACGTCGCCGCCGCACTCCGCCAGGCGGACACCGCGGGCTGGCTCGAGGACACCCACATGATCCGCCTCATCGGCGGGCGCTATGGACTCGGCTCCAAGGAATTCACGCCTGCGATGATCAAGGCGGTGTTTGACGAGCTTTCGAAAAAGTCACCCAAGCCTGTGTTCACCGTCGGCATCAACGACGACGTGACCGGACTCTCGCTCGACTACGATCCCGACTTCGAAGTCGTGCCACCCGGTATGAAACAAGCCGTCTTCTTCGGCCTCGGCTCGGACGGCACCGTCGGCGCTAACAAAAACAGCATCAAGATGATCGGCGAGGGCACCGACAACTACGCCCAGGGCTACTTCGTCTATGACTCGAAAAAAGCCGGGGCCATGACCGTTTCGCACCTGCGCTTCGGCCCCGCGCCGATCCGCTCCACCTATCTGATCCGCCGCGCCGAGTTCGTCGCCTGCCATCGTTTCGACCTGCTCCATCAGATCAACGTGCTCGACTACACCAAGCCCGGCGGGATTTTCCTGCTC
>JBGSTM010000034.1:0-7700 GCA_041736495.1 Akkermansiaceae bacterium | reverse complement strand
AAGAGGTCGACTTCGAGGTCGATTTTGCAGAGGAAACTCTGTTGCCTCCTCCCTATCGTTGATATTCCTGACGCCATGAGTAACTTTTCATTCGTACGCACTGAGGTAATACAACTGGCAGAAGCCAAAAAGCTCCTTTCCATCATCAAGAAGTTGGCCCCAACGGATGGATGGAAGGACATATTGGGGCCTCATGGTTCGCAGAAGGAAATCAGATTGACGCATCTGACTGGAAACATGCTGAGAGATGTGGATCTCACGTCGTATTGCAGTTCAATCATGCTTTCCACCAATGGATTTAGGAAATTTGGGCGAAATTTGTTTCCAAAAAGCCTTCATTTGGGCGGGGATGACTGGTGGCCAGGCACTTGCAGCGGGGATGCTGGTGTACAAGTGGTCATTAAGATCAAAGACCTCAACTATCCACTGAAATTCTCATATTGGAAAGACACCGAGATCTGGCATGCCAGCCGGGGCTATGACGAGCGTGTAGAGTTATGCGTGAAAAGTGGAGAGGATAGCATTGCGTTTTCCATGAGTGAACACCCGGAATTTGTCTTTGGCGATAGACCCAAGGAAGAAGTGATCGAAAAATATTTGAATGGACTTCAGGCGAGATTTGGATTCCCGGCCCCGGACGCTCCCGGTGTGCTGGATTCCACGATCAGAACATCCAACTTTCCGGCTTTGAATTTCAACTTGGTTCCAGGCTCATTGGGCTGGGGTGGAGCGAGGTTCAGCGCCATGATCCGAGAATTGGTTGACGAGTCTCCCTTGGATCATTTCTTTCTGCTTTCCACAGCATCGCTCGGGACCATGCTGAAATTTCACGGCAAAGGCAGGAATGCGACCGCTGAAGCCCGCGATCTGCTGGATCGGATCGCGGAACACAATGATTTCCCTGAATACAAGCTCACTTACTATCCGATTGGAGTCGAGAGCTGGGTGAAGCGGGAAAAGGCCCGCAAGAAGCTGAGAAAGCAGACCCTGCATCGGGAGTTGGGCACCGCTACACTCGATAACGAGATCTTGGCCGGGGTCAGTCTCATTTTGTCAAAGGAAGGTTATGTATTTTATCTGAACTTCGACAACGATGACGATCTGATCAAGTTCTACCACTCCAAGCTTTTTCAAAAGACGAAGTGGCATTCCGGGGCGGAGTGAATGAGTTAAATGCTGAAATGGTGACAAGCTGAAAGGCTGAAGACGATTCACGGAATGAGCGAGGAAATGATGGAACAACCCAAGGGAATCCGGGTGATGGCGGTGCTTCACCTGGTAGTGGCGGGTACGGGAATCTTTCGGATCGGAGCGGATCTGGCCGCCTTGAAAAGGGTGGGACAACTAAGACCTGTGAAGGATGCCGGTAACTCCGAGACCTTGATCGAGGCCTATGTCGCCTACGCGCAGGTGGCTTCGGGTTATGAACTGGTGGACATTCTGGCGGCGCTGGTTCTGGCAGGGCTATTGATCGGTGCCGCTGTCATGCTGTTCAAGGGCAGGTGGCTGGGCAGGACCTGGTCGCTCGCCTATGCCATCACCTCCGTAGCATTGCGCGTGGGTTTGACTGTCTGGTATGCGTATGCGGTCCATCCGAAGCACGTGGCTTATCTGACGGTCCTGCATGCGGAGAGGCCCGGAATCGCTGAATGGATGCCGATCCCGAGCAGTTTTGGCTGGTGGGTGGGAGTGCTGATTTCCAGCATCTATCCGCTGTGGGTGTGGCGGTATCTACGCAAAGAAGAGGTGCGTGCCTACTTGGAGGACTAGAGGTCAGCATGGCTCACAAATCTACCGGTTTCTGAATGAATCGTTTTGAAAGACCTGCCGGACTTCGGAGTCGAAAGAAGCTGTTGCTGGCAGCCAGCGTCTTCACGATGCTTGGATTAGTGATCTGGGTGTGCATCGCAGGGGACAGGAAAAACTCCGCATCAGCGAGTCAAGCGGGAGACGGGACTGCGGTGGGCGAAATTGAATCAAGGACCGGAAGGCGGTCATTTGGAGAAACGCCAAGCGGCAGCGGTAGGGTTGACCAAACGCGGGCTAGCGACAGTGACCCGGCTCCGCAAGCTTCCGCCGGGACGAGCAGAAAACCACTGCCGTTCCGTGCGAAGCCCGCAGAGCAGTCGGAGGTGATGGCGGTTGTGGCGGGTGGTGGAAAGACGGTGGAAGAGCGGGTCAGCCAGTAGCAGAGGATGCGCGGGACTTCATTCTCTCCGGAAGAACGGGAAGCGGCGTTGGAATTCCTCTCCGGGCAGCAGCTACCGGAAGGCACTCCCAAAACCATGCAGCACTGGCTGGCTGATGAACTCCTGACGGTGATGCGCATGCAAGAACCGCCGATGGATCGCATGGCGGACGATCTGGGACAAGCTGCCTTCCAACCGGGGACCGATCCGGTGGTGCGGGACTACATCATGCAACACCTCGGACATCTGTGGGAGCAACACGGAGCCAGGAAAGAAATCGAAAAGATCTTGTGGCAGGGGGTTGCGACTTCCGATGAAACCACGCCCGGCACCGCGCTCATCGCCCTGAGCCGGGGATACGAGCGGGACGGACAGGAAAAGGAATTGGCGAAAGTCCGGCAACAGGCGCTGATCCTCGCACAGAATCCGACGACTCCATTGCCTGTGAGGGTTACGGCGCTTTCCATCGCCGGAGACGGTGGCGGAAAGCAAGTGAAGGACCTGGCGGCCGGTCTGGTGCGGAACGAATCGACCCCGATAATCCTGAGAAAAGTGGCGGAACGGGCTATGAGGTGATCTTCACCAAATTTGCTGATGTCATGAAATGGGAAGGCAGGGCACATGGATCGACTGATCCGGTTTCAATATCCAAATGCGATCTATCATGTGATGGCGCGGGGCTACGGCGGAAAGACGTCGTTCGTGACCGACGATGACCAGGAATGCTCCGTGTTCCGGTTAGGGCAAGTGTGCGCAAACCATGGCTGGCAGGTTCACGCCCGGGTGGTCCAGGACATTCGGAAAGGGTGCACGCCAAGCTGTGGATTGATAGGGAGTGGATTCCGGGACATTTACAATCAACAGACGTGTTCGAGACGAAAAAGCCCCGGCGAATTTACGCCGGGGCTCTGATGCAGGGTGGATCAAATGGCGCGAGCCGTGACAGGGGAGCTCCACGGGCTTTGGCCGGCAGAGCCAACAGCGGCGACCCGGAACCAGAAGCGCGCGCCGGGCGTGAGATTCCCGATCGTGCAACTGCTCTTGGTGGAGGTGGTGCCGAATTTCCAGTCGCCATCCGTTGCATTCGGATCGGTGGCATATTGGACGACGAAGGATTTCGAACCGTTGAGACGCGGCCAGCTGAGGTCCACCTCGTTCGGCGCGTCGCCGGTATTCGCGGCGACCGGTCCGGGAGCGGGGAGGATGCCGACGGAAGCGGCCGCCGCCTTGACGCCCATGCCGGTGGACAGGATTTTCGCTTCATCGCCACCCGACGTGTTTTCCACGTAGGATCCGAGCTGGGTGAGGACGGAATCGAGAAGATCCTCCGCGTCGTCCTGCTCGATGGTGGCGATTTCCGACTGCTTGCGGATATCCGCCACTTTTGTCGCGGCCGTGGTTAGGCTGGCGGCTGTGGCCTGGAGGGTGGCGAGGGGCGGATTGGGAGTGGTAAACGCGGCATTGCCGGTGATGCCGGATACGATGTTGTTGGTGAGCTGGATCTTCTCCTCTATGGAGAGTTCGGCGAGGGCGAGTTTGACGGTGGCCATGATGGTATTGGTTCTATGTGTTGGTGGTTTGGTGTTCGAGGCGGGGGAGAGGATTTGGAAGAGATTTTCGCAAGGCGCTTGTAATCAATATGCAATGTGGAATTTCCTCGAGCGCAATGGATGTCGGACCGGCTGGATCCGATGTCAGATCGAGGCGATCTGACATCGGATTAGGGTGATCTGAGATCTGATCGCGGTCATCGGAGATCGGATCGAAAGGATTAGAAATCAGCTGATGCCCGTCCGAGACCAGATCGGGGCGGTCTGACATTGGACTGGGAGGGAGGGAGGCCGGATTGAGGGGATGCGATGTCGGATGATGACTTGAGGAAACAGGATCGTGGCAAGGTGTGGGAGGATCGGGATGGATAAGCTTCTTCCCGGACAAACTTCCAAAACTCATCCAACAATTAGATCTAGCTGAGAGATTGAGGTCGAGATAAATCTGCCCGTGACCGTTTCGGCACCCATCACGAAATCCATGTTAGGGCTGGATGGGGGTTTTCGGAGTGGGTGGCACTGCCGCCCCCGGGGAAATGAGCGCCGAAGGGTGCCCCCGTTAGCCGTGGCTTTGGCAGAACGTGCAGGCGCGGAATAAAATGAACTGTCTCGTCGCTTCCTGCCTCATGGCCAGTTAGCGGCGGTCGCAGACGCGCTGCTACAGCGCTCCGAACCGCCGATGGCGGCGCTGGTATTCCCGCACGGTTTCGAACAGGTCTCCCTGGCGGAAGTCCGGCCAGAATTTTTTGACGATGACGATCTCGGCGTAGCTGATCTGCCAGAGCAGGAAATTCGAAACGCGCATCTCGCCGGACGTGCGGACGAGCAGATCGGGATCGGGGATGCCGGCGGTTTGCAGGCGTGAGGCGAAGAGTTCGCCGTCGATATCGTCAGGTGAGATTTTTCCTTCGACCGCATCGGTCGCGAGCGAGCGGGCGGCGGTGACGATTTCCTCGCGGCCGCCGTAGGACAGGGCGAGGACCAGCGTCATCGTGGTATTGTTAGCCGTGCGGGCTTTGATGCGCTCGATCAGCGCACGGGTTTTCGCGGGCAATCGATCAAGTTGGCCGATGGCGAGAAGCCGGACATTCTGGCGGTCCAGATCCTTGGCTTTTTCATCGAGAAAGCGGTCCAGCAGGCTCATCAAGGCGCCCACTTCGGTGGCCGGGCGGCTCCAGTTTTCCGAGGAAAACGCGTAGAGCGTGAGATACTCCACGCCGAGCTCGATGCAGGCTTCCATCACTTCCCGCACGGATTCCGCGCCGGCGCGGTGGCCTTCGAGACGGGGAAGGCCGCGCTCCTTGGCCCAGCGGCCGTTGCCATCCATGATGATGGCGACGTGGCGGGGGACTTCGGGATGAGTGGCCATGGCGGCAGGCTGGGCGGCAGGAGTGGAAGGATAAATGGTTTTCACGGAACGATGATTCCCCGGAGCTGATGAAGATCGGATCGCTGTTTCGTGAAAAATCCGGGAAATCAAACCACCAACGTTTGCACCCGGTCCGGCCCGACTCCGACGAAGGTGATCGGCGCGTCGCAGAGTTCTGCGAGGCGGGCGAGGTAGGCTTTCGCTTCGGCGGGAAGCTGTTCGTATTTCGTGCACGCGGTGGTGTCCGACTTCCAGCCGGGAAGCGTTTCATAAACCGGCACCGCACGATCCCACGCCTTGCGGTCGGCGGGAGGCAGCGTGTGGAGGGTGCCGTCGATGTCGTAGCCGGAGCAGATTTGCAGCGTCTCGTATTCGTCGAGACCATCCACGTTAGTCACTGCTAGACCGGTCACGCCATTCACCATGCAGGCGAAGCGGAGCAACACGGTGTCCAGCCAGCCACAGCCGCGCGGGCGGCCGGTGGTGGCACCAAACTCGCGGCCGAGACCGTGGAGGTATTCGGATAGACCTTCATCGCCGGTCGGAAACGGACCGGAGCCGACGCGGGTGGTGTAGGCCTTGCAAACTCCGATCACCGCCTGGATCGCCGTGGGCGGTAGGCCGGAACCGGTGCAGGAACCGCCGGCGGTCGTGTTCGAGGAGGTTACAAACGGATAGGTGCCGAAATCGATGTCGAGCAAGGTTCCTTGCGCGCCTTCAAACAGCAGGGTTTTTCCAGCTTTCCACGCGTCGTGCAGGACTGGGATCGTGTTCGTCACGTGCGGACGGAGTCGCTCGAAAGCGGTGTAAACTTCGTCGACCACCTGATCCGCATCGAAAATGGTGAGGTCGTAGCGGGCGAGCACTTCATTCGCTTCGGCGACACGGCGGGTGATCTGTTGGACGGTGAACTCGCGGTCCAGGAAATCCGCGATGCGCAGGCCGCAACGGTTCACCTTGTCGGCATACGCCGGGCCGATGCCGCGGCGGGTGGTGCCGATTTTCTGGTCGCCGAGCGCGGCCTCACGGGCGGCGTCGAGTTCCTTGTGGAAGGGGAGAACGACGTGGGCGCGGTCGGAAATGAGCAGTTTGTCCGGCGTGATCGCGATTCCCTGCGCTTCGATTCGCTCGATTTCCATCACCAGGCCGATGGGGTCGATGACGACGCCGTTGCCGATGACGTTGGTTTTGTCGTCCCAGAGGATTCCGGAAGGAAGCAGGTGGAGAACGTATTTGGTGCCCTTGGCGATGACCGTGTGGCCGGCGTTGTTTCCGCCCTGACCCCGGATCACGACGTCGGACGCTTCGGTGAGGTAATCGACGATCTTGCCTTTCCCTTCATCGCCCCATTGGAGGCCAACAATAATGGTGTTCATGAAATTATTTGGACTTGGAAATCAAGTCGGCGAACTCCTCGAAGAAGTACGCGGCGTCGTTCGGACCGGGGGCGGCTTCCGGGTGGTATTGCACGCTGAAAACGGGGTGTTCGCGGTGGCGCATGCCTTCGACGGTTTTGTCGTTGAGGTTGATGTGGGTGACTTCGACCTCCGGTGGCAGTGAATCCGGATCGACGGCGAAACCGTGGTTCTGCGAGGTGATGGAAATTTTCCCGGTGCGCAGGTCTTGGACCGGCTGGTTGCCGCCGCGGTGGCCGAATTTCAGTTTGAAGGTGGTGCCGCCGAACGCGTGGGCGAGGATCTGGTTGCCGAGGCAGATGCCGAAAATCGGCAGCTTGCCGATGAGCGAGCCGATTTCCTGGTGGATGTAGCCGAGCGCGGCCGGATCTCCGGGGCCGTTGGAGAGGAAGACGCCGTCGGGATTTTTCGCGAGGACTTCGGCGGCGGTGGCGCGGGAATTGACGACTTCCACCTCGAAGCCGGCCTGGCGGAGGCGGCGGAGGATGTTATATTTGAGCCCGAAATCATAGGCGACGATGCGGTGGCGGACCGGCGGGAGTTCGATGTGATAGCCTTCTTTTTTTGCCATCACGTTCGGCAGGGTCCATTCGCGGGATTCTTCGGTCCAGAGGTAGGATTCCGGGGTGGAAACTTCCTTCACGTAGTCCATGCCTTCCATCGAGGGTGAGGCTTTGGCCGCGGCGATGGCGGCTTCGGCGTCCAGTTCGGTGGTGACGCAGGCGCGCATGGCTCCCAGCGAGCGGAGGTGCTTGGTGAGCGCGCGGGTATCGATGCCTTCGATCCCGAGAATCTTGTTTTCCAACAAATACGCGGAAAGCGACTGCGTGGACCGCCAGTTTGACGGCACTTCGCAGAGCTCGCCAATGACAAAGGCCCGGATGTGGGGCCCGGCGGACTCGGCGTCTTCCGGGTTGATCCCGTAATTCCCGATCTGCGGGTAGGTCATCGCGACGATCTGGCCGCGGTAGGAGGGATCCGTGATGACCTCCTGGTAGCCCGTCATCGAGGTGTTGAAACAAATTTCTCCGGTGGTGGTTCCGGTGGCTCCGAAGGCGGTTCCTTCGAAACAGCGTCCATCTTCAAGGGCTAGAATGGCAGTAATCGGCACGGCGGCGCAAACTAGGCAGCCGCTCCGGGCGATGCAAGCGAATGCTCACTCCCGCGCCCGGCTATC